>JBAQGP010000547.1:0-7275 GCA_049287845.1 Solirubrobacteraceae bacterium
CGCCATCGGGCTGTCGCCGACCGCGCCGGGCGCGGCCACGGCGCGCCCCCCGGCGTCCCTGATGTTTCGGGCGGTCCCGACGGCCGATGGGTCGTCGGCGTCGTTGACGATCACGGCCGCGCCAGCAGCCGCCAGTGCCTCGGCGTAGGCTTGGCCCAGGCCCCGGCCGGCGCCCGTCACGACCACCACCTTCCCGTCCAGCCGCAGGAGGCTCATGCGTAGAACCTGATCAGGCACTCGGCGACCGCCGCGGGACGCTCGGAGTCCTTGACCTCGACGGTGGCGCGCATGCGCGTCTGGGCACCACCCGGGATGTCGCTGACGTCGATGACCTCCGCGCCGGCCCGCCATTGCGCTCCGACAGGGAGCGGCGCCGGAAACCGCACCTTCTCCAGCCCGTAGTTGATGGTGGTCTTGGCGTCGGAGACGTTGAGCCTCTGCGTCGCCTCGGCCACGAGCGCCAAGGTCAAGAACCCGTGCGCGATCGTGCCGCCGAACGGCGTCTCACGCGCCCGTTGAGGATCAACGTGGATGAAGTTGTGATCGTTGGTGATGTCGGCGAACCGGTCCACCTGTTCCTGTGTCACCTTGCGCCACGCCGTGTAGCCCAGGTGACGGCCGGCGCACTCACCGATGCTGGCCATCTCGATCGGACGCCCATCGTGGATCACATCCTGCATGTCTGCCTCCCTATGACAAGTTAGTTGAGATGCTACGGAGCGTCGCGCAGCCGCTGCGTGGCGACGCGGAGCAACGACGCAAATGCCACACGCTCGGCTGCTGTCATGCCGGGAAATGACGCCGCCTCGATGTCGTCCACGATGCGTTCGCAGCGCTGCACGTGGCGTGCGCCCTTGGCGGTCAGCCGGGCGCCGCGCGCGCGGTGGTGACCGTTGGCGCTGCTCCCCGGGGAGGCCTGACGACGCACCAGTCCCTTCTCCTCCAGCGCGCCGAGCACCTGGTTCATCGCCTGCGGCGTGACCAGCGCGCGCCGCGCCAGCTGCGCATTCGACAATCCGCTGCGCCCGCTGAGCACCGACAGAGTGGTGAACTCCGGGATCGTCAGTGACACCGGCCGAAGCCTGCGCTTGAGCTCGTTGCGCAGCGCCGTGTCATAGCGTCCGATCGCGTAGATCAGGCGTTGCGCTCGCTCTTCTTCTCGCTGCACGGTGGCTGTCGCTCTAACGGGGATAAAGCCTCAAACTTCGGAGTCAAGGGTAGGCGTCATCTGGCCGACGCCGGCCGCCGGCGTCCACCGGCGCCAGGCCCGCTCCCTCGGCGGCCCAGCTTCGTTCTCGCACCCGCGGTCATTCTGATCGCGGCGACGTGCTTTGTCAAGCTGCTTTCTATACGGCTTTCGAAGTCATGTCAGGAAGCCTGAGCGAGGCCAGCGATGTCGGCACGGGTCCGCCGCAGACGAGCCGCCAGCTGTGCCTCGAACTCCGGCATCAGCTCGGCGGCGAGAGCGGCCTCGATGCGCTGCGGGTCATCGGCGACCGCGCTCTCGTCGCCGAGAAGCATCGTCGCCCGCCGGACCGCGTCGAAGGCCGGCCACGGGGGCAGGTCGCCGTCCGGGCAGTTCGGGTCGCCGGTCTCGGCGAATGCCGCCCATGCCCCGGAGAGACGATCCGCCATCGCAGCTGTGGCAGCGCCGCTGCCGCACGTCGCCGGCAGCTCCCGGAAATTGTGGAACAGCAGCGGCAGCTCGATGGCGTGGGGCGCGATCAGCCTGCCGTCGAGCACCGGCGTCTCCCAGTCGATGCGGTACAGGTACGTCGGAGATCCGCCGAGCCGGGCATGGCGCTCCGCGATCACCGGCGTATACGGGAGCATGGTCACGTCAGACTGGAGGTACGCCCAGATGCGCCCGGGTTCCGCCTCAGGATGCAGGTGTCTATAAACGTCGAGCGCGTGGCTACCGGCGTCGCCGAGCCAGGCCCGGGCCTTGTCCTCCAGGCCGGGCGCATTGAGCGACAGCGTCGCCTCATCGCAGTACGGCGTCATCTCGGTCCGGGTGTTCCCGATCAGCACTGACACGTCCCGGCTCGCCGCGGCGCCCACTGGATCGAACGGATGCGCGGGCACGACCTCGCCGTCTAGGACGGGGGCGAAGGCCGGCAGGAAGTTGGGCAGCACGGGCGGGCCGAGGCGCCGCTCGACGGCATAGCTCGCGGACACCAACCGCCCGACCGGAAGGTCTCGAAGCCGTTCTGCCTCACGTTCGTGCAGCCCGAGCTCGTGCAGCAGAAGCTCGGCAGAGAGGTTGGCTCGATCACGGTCGAGCACCCGCTTCGCCGGACCGCTCTGGATCGCAGCGCGCTGGAACAGTCCCGCGGCCGGCGCGGCCCCCAGCAGCGTCGAGACCTTCCAGCCGCCGCCGGACTGCCCGAAGATCATCACGCGATTGGGGTCGCCGCCGAACCCGGCGATGTGATCTCGCACCCACTCGAGCGCGGCGACCTGGTCCAGCGTGCCGGCGTTCCCGCTGCGCGCGAACTCCTCGCCTCCGACGTCGGCGAGGTGCGTGTAGCCCAGAACCGACAGCCGGTGGTTGATGGTGACGACGACGACATCGCGCCTGCGCGCGAGGTTCCCGCCACGATACATCGGCTCGGCACCACTGCCGGCGTCGAAGCCGCCACCGTGGAGCCAGACCATGACAGGACGCGCATGTGCTGGTTCGAGGCTCGGCGTCCAGACGTTGAGTGACAGACAGTCCTCGCTCTCGGGCTCGGCTGGCTTCACCCCCTCTGACCGCCACAGCGCCAGGCCCGGCGCCACGACCCGGTGGTCCATCGGGTTCGGACGCGCACCGAGCGGATCCGTCTGCGGCGCGGCGCACCCAAACCGCAAGGCGTCGCGGACTCCGGTCCACGGCTCCGGCGGCGACGGCGGCCTGAACCGCTGCCGGCCCGCGGTGCTGGCGGCGTACGGGATGCCGCGGAACACGGTCAGGCCGTCCTCTCGAGCGCCGCGCACGCGCCCAAACTGCGTGTCGACGATCGGTTCTGTCATGCCCAGGTCGCGTCGTAGAGAACGTGGGGCCCCGGTGCGTATGCCGTGAACCGGGAGGCCGCAGCGGCGGCTGCACCGCGCCGGAGCACGGTGAGGTCCAGCTCGGTGCCCTGACCCAGCACCGCCGCGCGCTCGTTGAGCCGCCGCGGCTCGGTCTGCCCCGTCCACCGGTCCTGCTCGACGCGCTCGATCAGCACGTCAACCGCAGCAGCGAGCTCCCCCGCGGTGAAGTTGACGTGCCCGGCATTGTGCACCCAGGCCTGCCGCAGCAGGTCGACGTTGCCGTTGCGGCGCAGGAGCTCCCGGTAGCTGTGCTCCTCGGGCGGAACCGCGTTGGGGTCGCCGAGTGACTTCATCGTCAGCACCGGGCAGCTCACGTGGCCGCGTGGCTCCGCCCCGCGCGACACCGCGTCGCGGGCTCCCTCGTTGGCGACGAGACGCGGGGCGGTTTCCAGCGTGGCCAGATCCTCCTGCAGCGAGAGCCCGCACAAGTCGTAGGCGAGCTGGACCCGCTCCCAGGCGCCTGACCGCGAGAGCAGCACGCCGTAGTCGATGCCATCGTTGCCGACGAACGCCGCGCCCGCGTGACGCTCCAGCGTGACACGGTGGCCCGCAGACTGTCCGAGGTCATCGAGGAGCCCGCGGACCTGGCTGTCGAGACAGGCGTCGAGGTCGGCCTCTTCGGGCTCGGGCAGCGACGGGTCGGTCCACGCCGGGCGCATCGTGATGCCCGCCGCCAGAGCCAGACGAGCTCGCACCGCTGGATCGGGCAGACGAGCCTTGATGACGCCGATCAGCCGGCCGGCCACCGCGACCGGATCGTCGTGCAACTCAGTCAGTGGCGCCTGCGGGTCCAGCAGCGCGGACAGGACGAAGGCGTCGTGAAAGCCCATCGAGAAGACGGCGAGGGACCCGGCGCCGCCGCCGTCCATCGGGATCGCGCCGGAATAGCGCCCGGGGTCGCGCTCGATCGCCAGCCGGGTGAGCAGGCCGCCCTGCGAGCAGCCCCACACCAGCGTCTGCTCGGGCGACCCGAAGCGCTCCGCGAATCGGGCCAGCAGCTCATCGTGGTTGCCCAACCCTCGTTCGAGGTGCCACCGGCGCCCCTCTCGGGAGTGGCGGGCGAGCGCATGCCCCTGCTCCAGGATCCACTGTTCCACCACGACGTCCGCCGGATCGTCGAACAGATCGAACTCGCTCACCAGCCAGCCCTTCCAGTTGTCGGGCACGGCGATGCGAAACGCGCAGCCGTCGCTCAGCTGCCCTTCGAAGACGCCCCCCGTGCGCCGGGTGCTGGTCACGCTGGTCACACCACAGCTCCGGCGAGCGCCTCCAGGCGCTGCTCGAATCGCTGCTCGAAGGCCGGCATCAGCGCGGTGGCCGCGGCAGCCTCGGCGTGCCAGGGGTCATCGGCAACTCGGCTTGGCTCGCCGAACAACATCGTGGCGCGGCGGCCGGCGTCGTAGGGCGGCCAGTGCGGGATGCCAGGCGCGTCGGGGGCTCCGGTCGCGGCGAAGGCGGCCCACGCCGCCGACATGCGTTCGGCCATCGCGGGGACGGTCGGGCCCTGCCCGCAGAGGCCGTGGCACTCCCGCGCGTTGTCGAACACGAGCGCTATCTCAACGGCGTGCGGCGACATCAGCCGCCCGCCGAGGACGTCGGTCTCCCAGTCGATCCGATACAGGTACGACGGAGCGCCGCCGAGCTCGGCGTGGCGCTCGGCGATCATGGGCGCGAACGGCAGCATGATCAGGTCTGCCTGGAAGCGGGCCCAGCGCCGGGCGGCGGAGGCACCGGGGTCCAGGCGGCGGTAGAACTCCAACAGCCGTGGGGCGTCGTCGCGGCCGACCCAAGCATGGACCCTGGCCTCCAGCCCGTCCTCGTCGAGGTCGAGCGTCGCCTCGTCGGCGTAGGTGGTCATCTCGGTCCGGGTGAAGCCCACCATCACGGCGACGTCCCGCGACAGCGGTGAGGCGGCCGGGTGGAACGGATGGGCCGGGACGACGTCTCCGTCGACGACGGGGGCGAACGCCGGCAGGAAGTTGGGCAGGTAGGCGACCAGCGAAGCGTCCGGGTTGGTGCTGCCGGGAGCCCCGACACGTCGTTCGACCGCTCGCTGCGCCCGCACGATGCTCTGCGCCGGAAGCCGGCGCAGCTCGTCGATGTCGGAACTGCCGAGCCCGAGCTCGTGCAGGAGCGCGCGGGCCATCAGATCCGCGCGCTCACGCGTGAGCAGCCTGAGCGCGGGACCGCTCTGGATGGCGGCGCGCGTGAACAGGCCGTGGGCTGGCGCCGTGCCGAGCAGCGTGCACACCTTCCAGCCGCCGCCCGACTGCCCGAAGATCATCACACGACCAGGGTCGCCGCCGAAGGCGGCGATGTTGTCACGCACCCAGCGCAGGGCGGCGACCTGGTCAAGCGTGCCGGCGTTGCCGCTGTGGACGAACTCCTCGCCCCCGATCTCAGCGAGGTGCGCGTAGCCAAGCGCGCCGAGACGGTGGTTGACGGTTACGGCCACCACGCCGTGCCGACGCGCCAGGTTTGCGCCGTCATAGATGGGCTCCGATCCCGCGCCGACCGCAAAGCCCCCGCCGTGCAGCCAGACCATCACCGGCCGCTGCGCGGCCTCGTCAAGCGACGCGCTCCAGACGTTCAGAAACAGGCAGTCCTCGCTCTCGGCCCCGATGCAGTCGTGGTCGCCGTTGACGTGCATGAGGGCCGCGCCCGGCGCGGGGTAGCCGTTCTTGAGCACGAGGTCGTCGGGATCCGTCTGCGGCGCGACGCCACCAAAGCTGAGCGCGTCGCGGATGCCTTCCCAGGCAGACAGCGGCTGGGGTGGCGCAAAGCGGTTTGCGCCCCCAGTGGGCGCGCCATAACGGATCCCGCGGAACACAACCGCGCCGTCGTCGAGCCATGCTCCGCGCAATGCGCCCGCGGTGGTCGAAACGATCGGGTCGCCGCGGCTCATGGTGCCGAGGCCAGGAACGGCTCGATCTCGGCCAGGAAGCGATCCTGGCGCTCCTCGTGGATGCTGTGACCGCAGTCGATCGTCACGCGGCGGATGCAAGCGCTGGAGCGCTCGAACCGCTCGGCTACCTCGGCGTCCATCAGGGCCGGAGCGCTGGCCCACAGGAACAGCGTCGGGGTCCGCAACTGCCGAGCCGCCTCCCATTGGCCCACGAGGAACGTCTCGTCACGGTCGGTGTGCGAATCGGCCAGCAGACCGTCGATGTCAGAGCGCCAGGAGACGCCGCCTGCGGGATCCTCGCGCAGCGACGCGCGGAGCTCCCGCTCCAGCGCGGCCGCGCCAAGCCACGCGTTCCGGTTCTCGACTTGCGCTCGCGCCGCGGCCCAGGAGGGAAAACGCAGCGGCACGTCGGCCTTGGCCTTGCGCACCGCCTCAAGTACCGTCGCACCCGGCGGCCCCCCGTCCTCCAGGACAAGCGCGCGGACGCTCTGCGGGTGGCGCGCGGTGTAGACGAGAGCGGTGCAGGCGCCCATGGAATGGCCCACGAGGATGAACGGGCGCCCGACGACCCGGTCGGCGAACTCCTCCAGATCGCCGAGGAAGTCCTCCAGGTTGTATGAGCGCGTCGGCGACCACGAGGAACGGCCGTGGCCTCGCTGTTCGAGCGCGAGCACGTAGTAGCGCTCCGCCAGCGCCTGTGCGACCTCGGTCCAGGTCTCGACGATTGCCGTGCGGCCGTGGAGCAGCACCACCGGCGGCAGCGCCGGATCGCCCCAGGTGAGGTAGCGAAGCGAGGACTGCCCGATCTGCAGGTGGGCCTCGGTCGGCTCGATCGCGGCTGCGCGGGTCACGCCGGCGACAATCGCACAAGGAACGATCTATGTCAACTTACTTGACACAGCGCGTGGATCGGACTTAGCCTGCACCCCATGAGTTCCGTCAAGGCTGCGCCTCGCACCGACCACTCGGATTCGCCGCCGGTGTGGCGCGCGTTCTACGAGGACGCCGACCGCCGAAGCGCCTCGCTGCGCCGCGCCCTCGGTACACGGGTGGAGCTCGACGTGTCCTACGGCGACGACCCCCGCCACCTCCTCGACGTCTACCTGCCGCCCCCGAACAAGCGGACCGGAGCCGTGTTCGTGTTCTTTCACGGCGGCGCGCTGGTCGGCGGTCATCCCCGCCACTACGGCTACCTGGCGGCGGCGTTCCTGGAGCGCGGAGCGATCTTCATCGCCCCTGGCTACCGCCTGCTCCACCCTGCTGCCGCCGCTGAGCGCGATCGTCTCGAACAC
>JBAQGP010000548.1:0-5096 GCA_049287845.1 Solirubrobacteraceae bacterium
CACCCGACGCCTGGCGGCGCGGCGGCGAGCACCGCGCCGGTTCCTGGCCCGGTCGCGGCAGCCCGTCGTATGACCTTCCGCCGCGGGCTGGCGGCGATCGCGCTGGGCGGGCTGGTCCTGCGCCTGATCTACGCCTACGCGATCGTCAGGAGCAAGCCTCTGCTCGGCGATGCTCTGGAGTTCCAGCAGCAGGCCAACCTGCTGGCCTCCGGTCACGGGCTGATCGAGCCCCAGGTATGGCTCGCGCAGCACGTCGCCCGGCCCAGCGCCGACAAGCCGCCGGTCTATCCGCTGCTCGAGAGCGTCATCTCCGCGTTTGGCGGGCGGACCTGGGCCTGGCACGACATCGTCGACCTCGTCGCCGGGACGGCGACGATCTGGGTCACGGGGCTGCTCGGCCATGCGCTGGGCGGGAGCGGCGGCGGGGGCGGGAGCGCGATCGCGATCGACGGGCGCGGGGCGCGGCTGGGGCTCATCGCCGCCGGGATCGCCGCTGTCTACCCGCTGCTCATCGCTGCCGACGGATCGCTGCGCTCGGAGTCGGTGTTCGCGCTCCTGGTGACGCTGTCGCTGCTGTGCGCGCTGCGACTGCGCCAGGACCCGTCGCTGCGGCGGGCCATCGCCCTGGGCTTCGTCATCGCGCTGGCCGCGCTCACCCGGTCAGAGGGACTGCTTCTCCTCGTGCTGCTCCCCTTCGGGCTCGCCGGCTGGCGCCGCGGGCTGACCAGCGTGGTCGCGTGCGTGCTCGTCCTGTCGCCGTGGCTCGTGCACTCCTGGGTCGTCTTCGGCCAGCCGGTGCTCATCTCCACCAACGTCGGCGGCCTGTTGGCCGGCGCCAACTGCCCGCAGACCTACCGCGGGCCGCTGCTGGGGCAATGGGACCTGTCCTGTCTGCCGCCGGCGACGGTGGGGGTGGGTGGTCAGACCGAATCCAACGAGGCGGTGGAGTCAGACCACCTGCGCGACGTCGGCCTGCGCTACGCCCGTGATCACGCCGGCCGCCTGCCCGTGGTCATCGCCGCCCGCATCGGGCGCTCGTTCGAGCTGTTCCTGCCCCAGCAGCAGTGGGCCATGGAGGCGTTCTTCGAGGGCCGTAGCCAGAAGGTGGAGGAGGCCGGAGTGCTCGTCTACTACGTGGTGGCGCTGCTGGCGATCGCCGGCACGGTGCTCCTGTGGCGCCGGCGCGGGCCGTGGCGGATCCTGCTCTCGCCGCTTGTCCTCGTCGTGTTCGTGTCGGTCACCGGCTATGGCTTCACGCGCTTCCGGGTGGGTGCCGAGCCGGCGCTCATCGTCCTCGCCGCCGTCACCCTTGACACCATCGCGCAACGCCGATGGCGGTCACAATGTGCCGATGCTCCCGCGGATCGCACTTGCCGGGCTGGCGGCGACAGCGGCGGCGTGGTTCGCGGTGCTGCTGGTTGACACCCACACGGTCAGCCAGGCCGCAGCCGCCAAGGGCACGATCGCCGCGGTGCGGGTGGCGCTCACCGGGCCCCAGGCGCAGTTCGACCGCCGCATCGCTGACCTGCGCTCGGGCCGCTTCGTCAACCCCGACACTTCGATCAGCCTCGATATCGCCGGCGCCTACCAGGTTCGCGGGGGCGCCGCCAACCTCACGCGCGCGCTCACCACGGTCGACGCGGTGTTGCGATCCGAGCCCGACAACCTCGACGCCTGGGCCGCGCTCTACCGCATCCAGGGCGCCCGACACGACCCGGCGGGGCAGCGGGCGGCGCTGGTTCAGGCCCAGCGCCTGGACCCGCTGGACTTCCGGTCGCGGTGACCCCGCCGGCCGGCCGCCGGTAATTACACTCGCCCGCGCATGCTGAGGGTGCGCAAGGACGCCGGCGTCACGCTGGGCTTGGCGGCGCTGGCCTTCGCCGTCGCCTTCTGGCAGATGCCGGGACGGGCGACGTCGGACACCAAGATCGATCTCTTCGTCGACCCCGGCCGCTTTCTCTCGAGCGTCGCCTCGGTGTGGACCAACACCGGTGATCTCTGCGAGATACACAGCTCCCAGTACGGCGTCTACCTGTGGCCGATGGGGCCGTTCTTCTCGCTGTGTCACGCGCTCGGGCTGTCCCCGTGGGTGGCCGAGCGCCTGTGGCTGGGTCTCATGCTGACCCTGGCGGCGTGGGGGGTCCTACGGCTGCTCGACGCGCTCGTCGGCGCTCCCCGCGGGATCGCCCATGTCGTGGCCGCCGCCGTCTACACCTTCAACCCCTACACGGTCGTGTTCACCGCGCGCACCACGATCACCCTGCTCGGCTACGCCGCGCTGCCGTGGCTGCTGCTCATCGTCCACCGCGGCCTGCGCGTCGACTCCGGGGCGGCCCGGCTCAAGGCGTGGTGGTGGCCGTGCGCCTTTGCGCTCGTCTTCACCTCGGCCGGGGGCGGGGTCAACGCCGCCCTCGTCGCCTTCGTGCTGCTGGGGCCGGCGGCGCTGCTCATCTACGAGCCGGCCATGGGCCATGTCCCGTGGCGGGCCGCGGGTGCCTTTGTCATCCGCGCCGCGGTGCTCAGCCTGCTCGTGTCGCTGTGGTGGCTCCTGGACCTGCTCGTCCAGGCCCGCTACGGGATCAACTTCCTTCAGTACACCGAGCAGCCGCGGACGATCTGGGGGACCAACTCGATCACCGAGTCGCTGCGCCTGATGGGCTACTGGACCTCCTACCTCGGTGCCGGCTACCCCCAGGCCCGGTTCGGCTACTACTCCGACAGCTCGACGCTGCTCTACAACGTCGCGGTGGTGGGCGCCTCGCTGATCGTGCCCGCGCTCGCCTGCCTCGGCTTCGTCTGGACCCGCCGCTGGCGCTATGGCCCGTTCTTTCTGGTCATGGTCCTGCTCGGCGTCGTGGTCATGTCGGCCGGGTTCCCGGACGGCACCCCGCTGCGGCAGGCGATGGACTGGGTCTACTACCACGTCAGCCTGCTCAGCTTCCTGCGCACGGTGGACAAGGCCGCACCGGTCGCGGCCCTGGGGCTGGCCGGCCTGCTCGGCCTGGCCGCCGACGTCGCCTGGATGAGAATGAGAATTGGACCAAGACTCATTCGCATCCCCGCTCGGCGCGCTGTCCTCATTGCCGCGCCCGTCGCGCTCACCGCCCTGATCGTCTTGGCCGCCTGGCCCCTGTTTCAGGGCAAGGCCATCGACCGCCAGCTCACCTGGAAGCAGATCCCCGCCGCGTGGCGGGAGGCGGGACGCAACCTCGACACCCACCTGCCCGCCAACTCGCGCGCGATCGTGCTCCCCGGCCAGGTGTTCGCGTTCTACGAATGGGGCGGCACCATCGACTCGATCCTCCCGCGGCTCACCGGCAAGCCCGTCGCGGTCCGCTACGAGACGCCGTACTCGGACCTGCACGCCGACGACCTGCTGGTCACCATCGACAACCTCGTCCAGCAGGGGCGCCTCTTCGGCGGCCAGCTCAAGCCGCTGCTCGGTCTCATCGGCGTCGGCTCGGTGATCTCGGGCACCGACGACGACACCACCCGCAGCGGGGCCGTCGACCCGTCGATCGCGGCGCAGGCGCTGGCGACGCAGGACCTCGGGACTCCGCACGGGTACGGGCCGCTCACCCCCGTCCCATCGGCGCCCGGCCGCATCGACCCGGCGCAGACGCTGGCCCAGGTACGCCAGTTCGGCCTCGCCCCCGGGCGCGGAATCGTGCATGTCGATCAGGGCGCCCCGACGGTGGTGGACGGCTCGGCGCAGGGACTGGCCGACCTGGCGGCCTTCGGACAGCTCCCGGCGCAGGCCCCGATCCTCTACGCGGGCGACCTCTCCCGCGCCGCCATCCGGTCAGACGCGGCCGCCGGCGCCGACATCGTCATCACCGACTCCAACCGCCGGCAGGTGTTCTCGCCCCAGTTCACCCAGCAGGACTTCGGCCCCGTGCTGACCGCCGGTCAGCCGATCACCGCCGGCGAGGCCACGCTCAATCCCTTCGCCGCCAAGGGCGCCGCCGCCCAGACGGTCACGCGGGTGCGGGGCGCCGCGGCGCTCCAGGCGCCCTCGATCTACGGCCTGGCCCAGTTCCCGGAGCTCGGCCCGCTCGCCGCCTTTGACGGCAACCTGGCCACCAGCTGGGTCCCGTATCCCAACCTGCCCCCGGCGCAGCGGTGGGTCCAGATCGACTTCAGCCACCCGCGCGACGTCCCCTACATCGACGTGTATCCCCTCGTCGGGCCCCAGACCACGGTCAAGTCGGTGGCGATCGACGGCCGGATCTTCCCCGTCTCCCAAGGGGGCACGCGCATCGCGCTGCACGCCCGCGCCATCGCGAGCCTGCGCATCGCCCTGGCCCGCGTCGTGCGCCTGAACGCCAACAGCGGCCCAGGCGGTCTGCGCGAGGTCCGCATCCCGGGCGTCCGGGTCTCCGAGGTTCTGCGCCCGCCGCTCGAGGCCACCAGCGCGCTCACGGGACGCGACGTCAGCCACGCCTCCCTGACCTGGCTGTTCGCCCGCCAGACCGCCGACGATCCCTTCCGCGCCGACCGCTACGTCGACGAGCCCGTCCAGAACGACCCCGCCGACGCCCAGGATCCCGAGGCCCTGATCGCCCGGCAGGTCTCGTCGCCGGCGCGGCGTTCCTACACCGTCGACGCGCGAGTCACCCCCGCCGTCGCCGCCCCGGACTCCGCGCTGGACGCGCTGGCCGGCGTGCGCTCGAACGCCACCTTCACCTCGTCCAGCCGCTTTGAGAACGAGCCGCGCTACCGGGCCTCGAGTGCGTTCGACGCCGATCCCGCGACCGCCTGGGTCGGGCTGTGGATCCGCCCGTTCGCACCCGCACCGTGGATCGCCTGGCGCTCGCCTCGCATGCTGACCGTGAGCCACCTGCGCCTCACGCCGGCACGCCAGCCGGTCCGCAGACCGACGGAGGTGCAGCTGAGCTGGCCGGGCGGGAGCTCGCCGCCGCTGGCGCTCGCCGCCGATGGAACCGTCGTCCTGCCCCGTCCGGTTCGCGCCCGCGCCTTTCGCCTCACGATCCTGCGCGCGCGATTCCCGGCCGGGGTGGCGGCGCGTCAGGGGGCCGCGCGGGCGGTCGGCATCGGGAGCCTGTCGATCCCGGGCCTGGTGCCGGTCACCGTCC
>JBAQGP010000549.1:0-14825 GCA_049287845.1 Solirubrobacteraceae bacterium
CCTCGAGGTCGCCCACAACGATCCGAACCGCGACACCGGCGAGCTTCACGACCGCCTCCGCGCAGTCAACGCCCGAGCGATCGACCTCACTGAAGCCTTGCTCCTGCTCAGCCGCGCCGACCAGCGAGCCTTCACCGGAGAACCCGTCGACCTGGCCCTCATCACCGAAGACGCCATTGAGACGCTCGCCCCCCTCGCAGAAAAGCGCGGCGTCACCATCGAGACCTCCGGCGACATGACCCCCACCATCGGCTCATACGCGCTCCTGCTGCAGCTGAGTACGAACCTGCTTCACAACGCGATCGTCCACAATCTGCCTGAACAGGGGGCCGTGTGGGTCACGACCAAAGTTCACCCGAAGAACGTGGTGCTCACTGTCGAGAACACCGGAGAGAAGCTCACCCCACAGCTCGTCGCCACGCTTGCCGAGCCGTTTCGTCGCGACAGCGAACGCATACATACCGACCACGCGGGTGTCGGTCTCGGCCTGGCAATCGTCAAGAGCATCACCCAAGCACACGGCGGAACCCTCACCCTCACCCCGCGAGCCGCGGGCGGGCTCTGCGTCACGGTGCAACTACCCGCCGCCCCCCAACCCAGGCCGTTGAAGCAGAGCTCAGGCGCGACGATCCCGCCGGCTCGACCGTAACGCCCGACGCTCCGTTACTCGACGTCGATGATGATCGTGCCGCCACGAGCGTTGACCGTTGGCACGATCGCGGTGGGGATGCGGAAGACGCGGCCGGGTGAGGCCGGCCACGGCAGCCGCCGGCGGCCGAGCGTGGTCGCATCCTGGCGCACCGTCACGGTGGGCATCAGAGTGAGACGATGGGGCCAGGCGAGCAGGCGGCCGCGCGCGGGCTGCACGCCGGGGACGAGAACGGAGGGGGTGATCCACTTGAGGCCGCTCCCGGCCTCGATCCGCGGCCCGGCTCCGGCTGTGTGGTGCCGTTCCCCAGCAAGGTAGTTGAGCGCGTGCTCGGCGACGGCCCGGCCGTCGAGCGCCGCGACGTCGGCGGTGTCGACCGGATGGGTGAGGTTGCCGATGGCGAAGAGTCCTGGCCGACTCGTGGCCTGCCGGGTGTCGACGGCAGGGCCCCGCGTCCCCGGGTTCATCTCCAAGCCGGCGGAGCGGGCGAGTTCGTGGTCGGGGATCCAGTCGCCGGTGAACACGACCGTGTCGCACCTCACGGTGCGGCGCCTCTGGGTATCGAGGTCCTCCACTTCGACGGCACTCACCCTTCCGCGACCGCTGATCTGGGTGACCCGGGTCCGGGTGGCGACCGGGATTCCGAGGGCGAGCCGGCCGGGCACGGTGAACGCGGCGTAGGCCTCGGGGCGGGAATGGACGCTGGTCATCAGTGCCGTCTCGCAGCCGGACTCGCGCAGGGTCATCGCCGCTGACCAGCTGACGAGCTCGGCGCCGACAATCACCGCGAGGGTGCCGGGAGCGCGGTGGTGTAGGTGGACGAGGTTCTGGAGCTGCCCGGTCGTGTAGACGCCGGCGGGTCTGTCTCCCGGGACCAGGCGGGCCGGGCGCGGGCGCTCCCGGGCTCCCGTGGCGAGGATGATCACCTGCGCCTCGATGCTCGTCCGGCCGTGCGGACTGGTCACCTCGACCGTGCGATCGCCGGCCCAGTCTGTGACCATCGCCTCCGTCTGGATCTCGGCGCCCGCCCGGAGTGCCTGTTGGGTGAGTCTGCGGGCGTAGGCCGGGCCCGACATGAAACGGTGCAGGTCGCGCATGCCGTAGCCGAGGTGGTCACTGTGGCGGGGGATCCCCCCCGCTTCCTTCTCGCGGTCCAGGACGAGGACCTGACCCGGCCTCCGGGGTGCCAGAGCGGCCGCTGCCGACAGGCCTGCGGGCCCGGCGCCGATGATGAGCACATCGGTGAACCGTCGCGACAGCGTGCTCACGGTGCCTCTGGGCGGTCGGGTACGGGAGAGCTGTGTCGGCCGTGGGCCTCCATAAGATCCTGGACCTGGGCACCGCAGAAGAAGCCTTGGCAGCGTCCGTTCATCGCCCGCGTGCGGCGGCGCAGGCCGTTGAGGTCTCGCGGCGGAACGGGGGAGTCGAAGGCGTCACGGATCTCTCCCGCGGTGACCCGCTCACAGAAGCACACGATCCGCCCGTACTCGGGATCGGCGGCGATCCGCTCCGGCTGCTGGTAGGGACGGGGGAATCGCTCGCCGATGTTGGGCAGGCGTGGCGGGTCCGGCAGATCGTCGCGCGCGATCAACGGGAGGATCCCGGCGTCAGCGAGTTGCTCGCGCACGTACTCGCCGATGGCCAGCGCCGCGGTGAGCCCCGTCGAGCGGATGCCGGCCACGAGCACGTAGCGCTGGCCTGGCTCGAGCTCGATCAGGTAGTCGCCGCGGTCGATCGTGGCTCGCAGCCCGGCGTATGAGGCGGTGATCTCCTCCTCGAGCAGGCGAGGCATCAGCCGCCGGCCCTGCTCCAGCAGAAAGTCAACCCCTGCCTCCGAGGTGCCCGTGGCGGACTTGTCGCTCAGGTCCTCGGCCGTCGGGCCCAGCATGACGTTGCCGTAGATGGTCGGGCTGACGAGGACGCCCTTGCCGACCTTGCTGGGCACGGCCAGAACGATGCGGTTGACGAGTCCGCGTGCCAGCTTGTCGAAGACCAGCAGCTCCCCGCGCCGCGGCGTGACCGCGAAGCGCTGATGTCCGAACAGCCGGTCGACCTCGTCGGCGCCCAGCCCGGCGGCGTTGATCACCAGCTTGGCCGAGATGGCTCCCGTCGGCGTGTGAAGAACCGTCTGCTCGGCCCCGACTTCGGCGCCCACCACCCTCCGGGCCAGCAGCAGGTCAACGCCACGCAGGCGTGCCTCGGTAGCGATCGCCAGCGTCGCGGTCCACGTGCAGATGATGGCTTCGTCGGGGACGGTCAGAGCGCCCAGTGCTCCCTCGCCCAGATCCGGGAGGTCATGGTAGACGTGCTCGGCGTCGACGATCACGGAGTTGTCGTAGCCGTTCTGCTCGGCTTTGTCCATGAGTGCGGGCAGTGTGTCCAGCTCCTCCTGCGTCCACGCCACGAGCAGCGCACCGGTTGGCTCGACCGGGATCCCTGTCACCTTGGCGTACGCGCCGAGGAGGTGGTGACCGCGGCTGACCAGACGGCTTTCCAGCGTGCCGGGGGTAGCGTCGTATCCGCTGTGCAGCAGCGCGGTGTTGGCCTTGCTGGTGGCGTCACCCACATCGCCGCGCGCTTCCAACAGCGCCACCGAGAGCCGGAACCCGCTGAGCTCGCGAGCAATGGCGGCGCCCACGATGCCGCCGCCGATGACCGCCACGTCATACGCGGCCCGGGCGTCCTCGAGCTGTTCTGCCGGCCGCATCAACGCGCTGGTGATGCTGCGTCCGGAAGGTTGGCGGCCGCGGCCCTCCGCCAACGATCACGAAACTCACCCGCCTGATCGGTGGTCCAAGCCGGCTCGTACGACGCTCCGGACTCTTTCGTCCTGATCGCGTCTGAGACCACGAGCTGCGAGTCCAGCGCCAGGCGCCCCAGCGCCGCCGCACCCAGAGCTGTGGCGTGGGGTGAGGGGTACAGCCTCACGGGAAGTTGTGTGAGATCGGCGACGGCCTGCATGAGCACGCGCGAGCGAGTCAGCCCGCCATCGACCCGCAGCGAGCTCAGCGGGTCGTCCAAGTCAGCGGCCAGGGCATCCGCCAGCTCCGCCACCTGCGCAGCGATGCCCTGCAGCACGGCGAGGACGAGGTGCGCGGGCCTCGTTGCCAGCGTCATGCCGGTGAAGGTGGCCGTGGCGTCAGAGCGCCACCATGGCGCCGCGAGCCCGGCGAGTGCTGAGACAGAGAGGACACCGCCGGCATCGTCCTCGGCGGTGGTGTCCAAGTCGCGGGCGTGGGCGATGAAGCCGAGCTCAGAGAGCCAGCGCACGGCGGACGCTGCCGCGTAGACCTGGCCGTCGATGCAGTACACGGTTTCGCCACGCGCCCTCCAGGCCACGGAACTGGTCAGGTGCGCGCGCGAACGCACCGCGTGACTGCCGCTGTTGGCGAGCAGGAATGCGCCGGTGCCGAACGTGCATTTCGCCGAGCCCGGCGTGAGGCAGCCCTGAGCGAGGAGCGCCGCCGGCTGATCGAGTACGAGGCCGCCGACCGGCATGCTCTCCCCGAAGGCAGTGGTGCTGCCGATGGTCTCGTCACAGCCGACGATCCGGGGCAGCGGCTCCTCGTCGAGTCCGAACAGACCGAGCAACTCGTCGTCCCACTCGACCCGGTCGACGTCGAGCAGGAGCGAGCGGCTGGCCGTCGAGGCATCGGTGACAAATTCTCCGCACAGCTGATGGATGAGCCACGAGTCCGTCATCGTCACCACGCCGTCGCGGGTCACGTGACGTCTGAGCCAGGCCATCTTGGGCGCTGAGAAGTACGAGTCGAGCACCAGCCCGGTCCGCGACGCGAAGATGTCGCGGTGGTCGCTGAGCTCGTCGCAGACCTCGGCGGCGCGGCGGTCCTGCCAGACGATGGCGCGCGACAGCGGCCGGCTGGTGTCTGGGTCCCAGGCCAGCACGGTCTCGCCCTGGTTGGCCAGCGCGACGGCGCCGACCGGACCACCGCTCTGGGCGAGCGCCTCGCGCCCGGCGCCGAGCACCGACTCCAGCAGCGCGCCCGGATCCAGCTCGACCCCACCGCCGGGCAGGTAGTCGGGTTGGAGACCGACCTCCACCTCGGCCACCACCCCGTCGGCGGGATCGACGACGATCGCCTTGGTGCCCGACGTGCCTTGATCGATGGCTAGGACGCGGTCGCGACTCACGCGATCTCGCCGATTTCGGGATGCCCGGCGACCTCGGCGTCGATCGAGTCCATTGCCGGCATGTCCAGGCGGCGGCGGCCGTGGCGCACGAGCAGGTAGCTGAGGTAGACGAGCCCGATGGCGGCCATCACGCCGATATAGATCCACGGATCCTTGAACGAGCTGTCGCGGAAGATCGACATCTCAAAGAGCAGCCACACAAGGGCAAGGACCATCACGGGAGTCTCCCATCGCTTGAGGTCAAAGCCTTGTGACGCGGGCAGGTGCCGGCGCTTGACTGCGAACAGGATGACCGTGGCGAGATACAGGATGGCCGGCAGCAGAGTGGCCGCCGAGAAGAGCTTGAACAGGACGTCCGTGCGCTGGGCGAATATGGCGAGGATGACCTCGGCCACGATCAGGAAGAAGAACGTCGCGTTGCGAGGAGTCCCTGTCCGATCAGAGATCGGCTGCAGCACCTGCCAACCCGGGAAGCGCTGATCGCGCGACATCGCCCAGGTCAGACGCACGCCGGTGATGAGGATGACCAGCCCGCAGGCGAAGATCGAGATCACGACGAGGATCAGCAGCAGATCTCCCACGACCGAACCCAGTACCGCCTTGATGACGTCGGCGATCGGGGTGCTCGAGGCCGCCAGCTTCACCGGGTCATTCGCCGCCAGTGTGACCGCCACCAGGAACAGGAACCCGAGCACCCCGGATGCCAGCACCGCCTGCCACATGGCACGGGGAACGACCCGCTCGGGATGATGGGTCTCCTCGGCCAGGTTCGCCGCGGACTCAAAGCCGACGATGGTGAAGGCGCCCAGCAGCGTCCCGAGCATCCACGGGCCCACGTGCCAGCCCGAGCCGAAGCTCCAGTAGCCGTGGCTGGGGATTGCGCCCTTGCTGAACAAGTTGTGCAGCGACAGCTCGCGCCCGATCGCGCCAACGACGAGCAGGAGCACGACCAAGGCGATCATGCCGCCCAGTTCGGCGATGACCGAGAAGTTGTTGATGCGCTCTGACCACGGGGTGGAGTAGGCCACCAACAGCGCCTGGGCGACCATGATGAGCCCGGTGATGATCCACGCGTTGGCCACCGTCTCGGTGTAGTGGAAGAGGTTGGGCGCAACCGCCGAGGCGATCGTGTAATCGACTGCGACGACGACCACCGCCAGGAAGGTGAACGACATCCACCCGACCGCCCAGCCCAGCACCGGGTTCGCCAGTCGCGACATCCACTGATACGAGTAGCCCGTGACGGGAATGCGAGCCGCCAGCGACCCGTACACCAGCGCCACCGCCAACTGGCCGACGACGACGATCGGCCAGGTCCAGATCCCGAGCGGACCCGACGAGTTGAGCACCGAGCCGTAGGTCGTAAACGTCCCGGTCGCGATCGACACGAAGGCGAACGCCACCGCGAAGGACGCGAACCGTCCCGTGGAACGGTCCATCGCCTGCTCGTAGCCGAACTGCCTGAGCAGCTGACTCTCCTGCCCGTCCGTGCCACTCCGCTCTCCAGAAACGCTCATCCACCCTCTCCTTCAACGGTCGATTGGTGCTCGACGACTGCCGGCACGCCGCCCCACAGAGGCCCGTAAGAGACCAGAGTCGTGGGGCTATGTGGGAAAATCTGAATTATTGTGGATATCTCACCGTTGCTTGTCAAGCCTGCCGCGAGCTGGCCCGCCGTCGCGTGACGCGAACGCTGGGGCGCTAAAGGGAGATCGGCGCTCGCAATCGTCGGTGTCGCCCAACGGAGATATGCTCGAACGGTCAATGACGGTCAAAACTCCACATACCGCCCGCCCGCCGAGCTGATGCTCGCCGCACAGCGGAGAGCCGAGATCCTCGAGGCACTGGATGCTGCGGGGACGCTCACCACAGACGAGTTGGCCCAGCGGCTGCGGGTCTCCGGGGAGACCATCCGGCGCGATCTGCTGCTGCTCGACCGCGAGCAACTGATCCGTCGCGTGCATGGGGGCGCCATGGCCGCGCCGCAGATGCGGCGCGCGGAGCCGCCCTACTCCGTCCGCGTTGCCGCAGACAGCGCGGCGAAGCAGCGCATCGGACAGCTCGCTGCCGGCCTCGTCACACAGGGCCAGACCGTCGTGTTTGACGTCGGCACGACCGTGTTGGCCGTTGCACGGGCCCTACCGGCCAATTTCAGCGGCGTGGCGGTGACCTGCTCGCTCGTCGCCGCCGCCGAACTCGCCACCCGCCCCGGAGTCCAGGTGCTGATCGCCGGAGGACGCGTACGTCCCGGTGACCTCGCCGTCTCCAACGCACACACCGTCGCCTTCTTCGAGGAGATCCACGCCGACGTCGCGTTCCTGGGATCAGGATGCGTCTCCCCCGGCGACGGCCTCACCGACTTCTACCTCGACGAGATCGCCACCCGCCGCGTCATCATCGCCAACACCGCCACCAACTACGTCCTCGCCGACTCCAGCAAGCTGGGCAAGGTGGCACCGCATCGCGTGTGCGCAGTCAACGAGGTCTCAGCGTTCATCACGGACCATGCGCCGCCTGAGGAGATGGAGGTCGAACTCCGCCAAGCCGGCGCCGCGATTCTCCACCCGGCCACCGCCACCTGAGCCGCCCGCTCCTCGATCTCCGGAACGCGCGCGTCCAAGCGATGGCACGGTCCCTGATCCTGGTGACCCGCAACCCCGGATCCTCAGGAACTGCCGAGTACCCCCAGCGGGACTCGAACCCGCGATCTCCTGCGTGAAAAGGCAGGCGCGAAGGGCGCCGGCTGCGGGTCGCAACTCGGGTGGGGCTGCAACGCAGGGGGTAGCACGGCGGTATGGTGGGCTCTCAGACTCCGCAGCAAGGCGCGGGGGCTCGTCAGGGCCGTCGTGTCCGCTGGTTTGGGCGGCGTGCAAAGCCACGGAGATTCGGCGATCTTCCAGACGGGGCCTGGAAGCGGATCGCCAAACGAACGTTCGATCAGTACCGCGCTGATGGGCTTTCGAATCTGGCTGCCGCCCTGACGTATCGCAGCGTCCTGTCGCTGTTTCCAGGCCTGATCGCTTTCGTGGCGCTGCTCGGGCTGGTTGGCCAGTACCCGCAGACCTTCAACGCGGTGCTGCAGATCGCTGGGAGTGTCGCGCCACCGTCGACGATCCGGGCGATCTCTGGACCGGTGCGTCAGGTCATCACGAACAAGGGCGGCGCGGGCGCCCTTCTGGGCGTCGGCTTAGCCGGAACGGTTTGGGCCGCCTCTGGATACGTCGGCACGTTCTCCTGGGCCGCGAACGTCATGTGGGAGGCCAAGCGCGGGCGTTCGTGGTATCGGCAATGGCCGTTCAACATCGTCGTGACGCTCGTCGCCCTCCTGCTCGCCACATCTGTTTTGATGGCGCTTGTTCTGACGGGCCCCCTGGCCCATGCGGTCGGCGGTCAGCTCGGCGTGGGATCGACTGGCCTGCAGATCTGGAACATCGCCAAGTGGCCGGCGATCGTGGGGGTGGTCACATTGATGATCAGTGGCCTGTACTACGTCGCCCCCAACGTCCGACCACCACACTGGCGCTGGCTGACTCCCGGGGCCATGCTCGCCGTGATCGCGTGGGCAGTCACATCGGCGGCGTTCGGCCTCTACATCGCCAACTTTGGGTCATACAACAAGACCTACGGCACGCTCGGAGCCGTCGTCACCTTCCTGATCTGGGCGTGGCTGACCAACATCGCCGCGTTACTCGGCATCGAGCTCGACTCCGAGATCGAGCGGGAAAGGCAACTGAGCGCCGATCAGCCCGGTGCCGCTGACCGCATACAGCTTCCACTACGGCAACAATGACCAGACCTCCCGCGGACGCTAGAGGAAGCGGATCCTGGCGAACTGATGTCGTCGAGCGCGCTCGCTCAGCGCGACGCGAGGGCCCGCTCTATTTCGTCCCGTTGGGGTGACCCAGCTTCTTCTCAGCCACCTTGAGGTAGGCCGTGGCGTTCTGCTGGGTCACGAGCGGGTCTCCGGTGTTGACATTCTCGGGAACGGAGTGCCCTTTCACCTTCGCCACGGCCTCCTGAACGGCGATGCGCGCCATGCCATACGGGTCCTGAGCGACTGTGGCGAACATCTTGTGGGCGATGATCGCCTGGGTGGCCTCGATCGCCCCGTCGAAGCCCACGAGCTTGACGCGACCGGTGGCGTTATTGGCGTCCAGGCTCTGCAGCGCCCCCAGCGCCATCTGGTCGTTGGCGCAGAACACCGCGCTCACGTGCGGATTGGTCTGCAGGATGTCCTCCATCGCTGCGACGGCCTGCTCGCGGTCGAAGTTGGCCGAGACCTCCTTGACCACCCTTATGTGCGCGCCTTTGATCCCCGCGAGGACACCATCGACCCGATCGATGTCAACCTGGGAGCCGGGAATGCCGCGGATGATCGCCAGCGTCCCGTGTGGGATCACCTTGGCCAGGTAGCGCCCCATCCGCTCGCCGCCGGCGCGGTTGGGCGTGCCCACGAATCCGGTTTGCGGCTTCCAGCCCGGTATCGGAGAATCGAACAGGATCACCGGGATCTTCTTCGCCACCTTGTCGAGCACCGGCTTGAGGAGGTCGGAGTCCGTTGGGGCGATGACGAGCGCGCTGACCTTCTCGGCCACGAGGTTCTGGACGATGTTGATCTGCTCGTCGACCTGGGTATCGGCCTGTCCGGCCTCGGTGAGAACGGTGGCGTGGGCCTCCTTCCCACCCGCGGCCGCGCCGTGGGCGGTGTTGACCCAGTACTCCTGGTTGAGGGCCTTGGGCACGAAGCCGATCCGGATCCCGGTGTCGGGTGTGACCGACAGCTGTCCGCCACAGCTGGTGAGAACACCGGCTGCCAGTATGCCGACGCCGGTGAGCAGGAGAGCGACAGCGACGCGGCGCATGGCTCACCCCTCCGCGCGGGCCGGCTCGCCATCCGAGCGGGCCGGCTCGCCGTCCGAGCGTGCCCGCTCGCGATCTGAGGGCTCTTCCTCGTCAAAGCCCTCGCCCGATCCGACGATCATCGACACGAGCTCCTCCTGATGCTCGGCATCCGGCTCGGCCTCGCCGACGTACCTGCCCTGGCGCAGGACGACCGCCCGGTCGGCGACACGCGTGACATGCTCCAGGTTGTGGGAGATC
Organism: Solirubrobacteraceae bacterium; assembly: GCA_049287845.1. Classification (GTDB taxonomy): domain Bacteria; phylum Actinomycetota; class Thermoleophilia; order Solirubrobacterales; family Solirubrobacteraceae; genus Palsa-465. Next base: position 9,902 of record JBAQGP010000549.1, read on the forward strand.
ACGATCACCGAGACGCCGTGCTCGGGAGCTTCCTTGATCAGCCGCAGGACGTTGCCCGACTCGCGGGCGCCCAACGCGGACGTCGGCTCGTCCAGGATCACGATGCGCTTGCCGAACGCGATCGCGCGGGCACAGGCGACCGCCTGACGCTGACCACCGGACATGATTCCGATCTCGTCGCTGCGCGAGATGTTGACCTGCAGGCGGTCCAGCAGCTCCTCGGTCTCCTTCGCCATCAGCCGGTCTGACACCCAGCCCAGGGAGCCGAGCCACTTGGGCTTCACCGGCTCGCGACCGGCGTAGAAGTTACCTGTGGCGTTGAAGTTGTCGAACAGGGCCAGGTCCTGGTAGACGGTCTCGATACCGAGCTCGCGCGCGCGATGCGGCGAGGTGATGTCCACCCGTTTGCCGTCGATGCGGATCTCACCACCGTCGGGACGTACCACGCCTGACAGGATCTTGATCAGCGTCGACTTGCCGGCTCCGTTGTCGCCCAGCAGCGCGAGAATCTCGCCTTCGCGCAACTTCAGCGAGACGCGGTCGAGCGCCATCGTTGCCCCAAACCGCTTCTCCACATCGCACACCTCGAGCACATGGTCGGACATGCGGTCACCTCCCAGCCTGCATCGAACGAAACCGTTCCTCGAGCTTGCGGCGCACCACGTCGAGCTCGACGGCGACCACCAGGATCACCCCGATCGCGATCAGCTGCCAGTAGATCGACACGTTGAGGAGGTTCAGCCCGTTGTTGATGACGCCGAAGACGAATGCGCCGCAGACGGCGCCCAAAACCGTTCCGCGGCCGCCCCAGAAGGACGCACCGCCGATGATCACGGCCGAGATCGACGCGAGCTCCTGCAGCTGCCCAGCAGTCGGATACCCGGCATCCACACGGCCCGCGGTGATGATGCCGGCCACCGAAGCGCAGAACCCGGAGATGATGAACACCGACATGACCACACGGTCGACCGGGATGCCTAGCCTTCGGGCCGCCTCGCGATCACCGCCGACCTGATAGATCCAGCGCCCCCAGCGCAGCTTGCGGGCCAGCAGAACTGCTGCGCCGGTGAGCCCGGCCACGACGATGATCGCCACCGGGATCCCCACGACACTGGATCCTCCGATCGTCGTCACGATCCCGGGCATGCCTGGAGTGGGCTGGCCGTCGGATAGCAGGAGCGCTAAGCCGCTGGCCGCGTTGAGCATCGCCAGCGTCGGGATGAACGAGTGCGGCATACGTCCCTTGACGTACAGCAACGCGTTGATCAAACCGGCCAGGAGGCCGGTGAGCAGCATCGCCACGAGCGTGATGACGCCGCCGCCGATGTGCTGGAACGCGAGCGACCCAATCACCGTCGTGAGGGCGATCAGCGACCCTACGGACAAATCGATGCCGCCGACGAGGATCACGAACAGCTGGCCGATGGCGATGGCCGCGAGCGGCGCCACCTGCACGAGCAGGTTCTTCAGGTTGTCGCCAGTGAGAAAGAAGGGTGTGAGCAGCGTCAGGACCGCGCACAGCACCACGAGGATCAGTGGCGGTCCAGCTTGGATCGCGCGCAGAACAATCCGCAGCCCGCCGTCCGAGGCGTTGAGCGATGGCGTCGGGCGCTCTGAAACGGCGGTCATAGTCTCCTCCTTAACGCGGGTCACGCGATGGGGCGCGGCGATGGCCGTAGACATGCCACCTCTGGGGGTGGCCTCTTGTCAGAAGCTTTGGCGGTGCAGTGGCTGCACCGTCTCTTTACCCCGACTCAAGGGTGAACATTCGCAAGGGGCGAAAAACGCTGAGCCTGCACGACGAAGGGCTCGAGACCCGCTTTGGCGTCAGCATGCTGGATGAGGTTCTGAGCGCGGATTGCGGTCATCTGCCAGCGGAGTGAGAACTCGACGGTGCTCGCCGTCGCTGACCATGGCGACCAGGGCAAGCGCCTTTTCGCCGTAACCAGGGCTGAGGTGATGCGTGCGGAACCGCCCGGTTTGCGTATGCAGAGCTCGCCCGGGCGGCCGGGGGCGGCTAAAGATCGCCGCCAGACCGGCCCGTGCTCGCCAGCACGCCCTTGACGTACTCGAGCTCGGTCTCGTAGACATGAGACGACTTGACGATCATCACCAACCGGCCGACGGGCACGCCGAGAGCGTCCGCGACGTGGCGCTGCAGCGAAGCCAGCTCGACCAGGTTGCCGTAGCCCTTGGCGCCGAAGTCAATGCTGTGGGCGTACACGACGAGCTCCACGGCGCCGTCTGGAAGCCAGAAGTCGAGCATGCTGGCACAGGGGATGTACGTCGTGTCGGTGTGCGGCTGAAACGTTGTGATCGTCGCCGAACGCGACGAAGGGTCTGCGCGGAGCCGGTCGATCACCCGAGCGACCTGGTCATGGCCGGAGTGCTCGTAGTCGAACAACCGCGTGGCGTAGCTATCGGTGTCATCGAGGTCCGCTACCCGCGCGTGGTCGGTGAAGTTGGCGTGCATCCAGGCCAACCGGTCCGGGTCCGCGTGCGTGGCGATGAGCTTGTCGTCGGCATCCGGACGCGCGACGAGCAGGGTGATCAGCGATATCTCTCGAATCGGGAGACCGTCGTACCGGCTGGGTACGCCGCTGGCGACAATCCGGCCGGCGACAGCACACCACGACTCACCGATCGTGCCTGAGCGCAGAACGTGCGGTTCGTCGGAGGCCAATCGCGTCGCCAAGAGCGCATCGTAGCCAAGGCCGCCGCCGCGGCGTTCACTCTGCCGGCGCCCGGGGCCGGCCACCCGCGGCGACTGGTACTAATTCCGAAGTCGCGCCGTCACCCCCCGACATCATTTGCGTATGCGCCCGCTCCGTGTAGGGATCCAGCTGCCAGAAGTTGAGCGTGTCGTTCGCTGGCCGGAGTATGCGGCGATGGCCCGGGCCGCGGAGGAGGTGGGGTTCGACTCCGTGTGGGTTGGAGATCACCTCCTGTACCGTGATGACGGGCGTCCGGAGCGCGGGCCTTGGGACGCGTGGACGCTGCTGGCCGGGCTTGCGATGGTGACGGAGCGCGTCGGCATCGGCCCGCTCGTTGCGTGCACGGCGTTTCACCGTCCCGGGGTGCTCGCTCGCGTCGCGGCGGCAATCGACGAGCTGTCCGGCGGTCGGCTCGTCGTGGGGCTCGGCGCCGGATGGAATGAGACGGAGTTCACCGCTTTCGGTATCCCGTTCGACGATCGGCTTGTCCGCTTCACCGAGGCGCTCGAGATCATCAGGCGCCTGCTGGCGGGGGAGCGAGTGACCTATCGCGGAACCTACGAAGTGGTCAACGACGCGGTCCTGCTTCCGCCGCCGTCTCGGCGGCCGCCGCTGATGATCGGGGCCATCCGCACGCAGACTTTGGAAGTAGCCATCCCGTACGTGGACGCGTGGAACACCTGGTATGAGTGGTTCGGAAACACGCCCGACGGATTCGCCGCGGCGAGCCGACGCGTCGATGAGATCGCCCGGAGGGCAGGCCGAGAACCGGACGCGATTCTGCGCAGCGCCTGCGTCCTGGTCGTTCTTGAGCCAGACGCCGGGGAACGCCCGGTTGTGGAGAAGGCGCCGCCGCTTGAGGGCTCCCCCGAGGCTGTGTCCACGTTCCTGCGCGATCTCGCCACCGCCGGAGCCGACGAGGCGATCCTCGTAGCCAGCCCCATCAACGAGTCCTCGATCAGGGTTCTGGGACAAGCGCTGGCGCTACTGGACGAGTAGTCCCACAGCAATTGGTCGCGCTGTACCCGCGCTATCTCGCGGACGACATCGGTCTGGCCGCTCTTGGGTCAGCGCGCCTCGACCCTGGTCTCGCGGTTCGGACGTCGATCGATCTTCCGCCGGCGACAGGCCGGCCGTGTGACACAACCGACGATTGAAACCGTGGCAGGCACTCGTCCGCCTTGACGTTGGCGAGCAGGCGAAAGCGATCGCGCGAGCCGCCCGAGGCGGACACTCGTTTCGCGCCGATTTCCGGGGCCGCGCCATGGCGAGCACAATCGCCGATCTGCATAGGTGGCGTCGAGCGACATGGCTCCGGTCCGCCGCTGTTCTTCCCGGCCGCGCTGAAGCCTCAGGCGGGCCGCATCCACCAAGGACAGCCCCACCACAATCCTGAACGCCGGCTGCGCGGACCACGGTACGTTCAGCAACGCTGATCTGCAACGGACCCGGCATCCGTGGCCAGAACGTCTCGCGCCCGCGCCAGCCATGGCGTGGCGCCGAGCTGCGCCAAGGTAGCGGCCGCGCGGCGAGCCCCGTCGCGAGCATCCTCGTCATGGGTGACGTGCTCGAATCGTTCTACGCGGAGCGTGGCTTGGTCAAAGACCATCCCCGCCTCTCCGGTCGTGCGGATGGCGGTCGACCACCAGGATGCTGCGGCGGCCATGTCGTGCGCCCGCGTGGCCAGGTGCGCCTGCAGCCGTGCCGACTGGGCCGTGACCATGGGTGATGTCCTGGGCACCCCGTCTCGCTGTAGGGCGGCGACGGCGGCCCGGAGTGGATCGTCCGATGCCAGCCCGACCAACAGGTCGACTGCGAGCGCGAGCCACGTCGGCCATTCGCCGTAGTCACCCGGCTGGGCCTGGACGACGACGCGCTGAGCCGCCGAGCGGTCCTCGGCCAGGTGAGCCAGGGCGACCTCGCGCAGGCTGCGATAGTCGCTCTCAAAGGCGGCCCCTGACTCCGCTTGGCTGCGATCGAAGTCCTCGATCACGGAGCGGGCTCGTTCGCGCTCGCCGCGGTAGATCGCCACGAGCACCGGCGGCCCCATCACCATGCCGCGGTTGGCCGGCGCCGTGTCGGGGGCCACCTCCGTGACCGTGGCCGTTGCCTCGTCCCACTGCCCCAGGCAGAACAGCGCCCGCGCCAGGTACAAGGCGGCGGTGTTGCGGTGGACGCGGTTTGCCAGGCGCTCCCCCGCCACCATCGCG
>JBAQGP010000550.1:0-14000 GCA_049287845.1 Solirubrobacteraceae bacterium
GGTCGAAGGGACGGGGGATCGGGGGTTGGCCGAGGTGGCCGGCGCTCAGCGCTCGCTGGTGCACTTGACCCAGCTGCGCGACCTGGGCATCTCGCGCGGCTCCTATAACCATCGGCTTGCCGCGGGGTCGTTGCACCGGGTGCTGCCATCAGTCCTGTCGGTGGTCCACCCTCTGCTCGAGCTGTGGGCGGTCGAGACTGCCGCGCTGCTGTATGCCGGCGATGACGCGGTGCTCAGCCATGAGACCGCGGCCGCCCTGTGGGGGTTGGGCGCGATCCCCTCCTTCGTGGCCATCACGCTGATTGGCCGCAAGGTCGAGAGCCAGTCACAACTGCGGCTGTACAGGGTCAGGGGCCTCGACGTCCGTGACCTGCGCCATCACCGCGGCTTTCCGGTCACCTCCCCGGCGCGCACGCTGATCGACTGTGCCGCCAGTCCCATCATCGACCGGATGCTGAACGAAGCCCGCGTCCTGAAGCTGGTGAAGAACGCTGAGATCTCCTCGGCGATGGCCCGCTGTCCCGGCCGGAGGGGCACCGGGCCGCTGCGGGCGCTGCTGACGGCCGAGGACGACACGGGGTTTGACCGGTCCGAGGCCGAACGGCGCCTGAAGCAGTTGATCGCCGATGCTGAACTCGAGCGGCCGGTGTTCAACACCAAGGTTCTGGGCTTCGAGGTCGACGCATACTGGCCGCGCCACCGCGTCGTGGTGGAGGTCGACGGCTACGCGACCCACGGGCACCGGGCGGCGTTCGAGCGCGATCGAGACCGGGACGGGAAACTCGTCGAGGCGGGCTATGTGGTGATCCGCGTGACCTGGCGACAGCTCACTCGGCGGTCGGCCGTCGTGGTCGCTCGCATCGCGCGCACCCTCGCCATGCGGGCCTGAACACGGGGACGCGACCTCAGCAGTCAGGCGCTGATGGCATGCTTGTCGGGCATGCGGTACTCGGATGCCGTGCTCTCGTTTGTGGTGGCGACTGCGGTCGCCGCGGTGGCGACGCCGCTGGCGGCGCGGCTGGCCCGACGGCTGGGGGCGGTGGATCACCCCAAGGAGCGGGGGCTCTCGCAGCGCTCGACGCCCCTGCTGGGCGGGCTGGCCATCCTGGCCGCCGTGCTCGTGGCCGGTTGGATCTGGCTGCCGCCGCAGATCTTCCTGCCCCACGTGCTCGGTGGGCCGAAGGGCCCGGGCGGCGAGGTTCACATCTGGGCGGTGATCGCCGGGGCCTGCCTGATCACGCTCGTCGGCGCGATCGACGACATCCGGGACCTGCCGCCGGCCGTGAAGCTCGTAGGGCAGATCGCCGCAGCTCTCCTCGCCGTGGAAGGTGGGGCGGTGGTGACCTCGGTGACGCTGCCCTTCGTCCACCAGCTCACGTTCCCGAATGCCGGCGGCGTGCTCACGGTGATCTGGCTGGTCGGCCTGATGAACGTCGTCAACTTCTCCGACGGCGTCGATGGGCTGGCCGCCGGGCTGTGCACCATCGACGGCGTGGCCTTCGCGATCATCGCGTTTGACCTGCACGTCGCCGGAGCGTCGATCCTGGCCGCGATCACCGCCGGGGGCGCGCTGGGCTTCCTCTTTCACAACTTCTATCCCGCGTCGGTCTTCATGGGCGACGCCGGCGCAAACCTGCTGGGCTACCTACTCGGGGTCACCGCGGTCGTGGGCTCGCTGAAGACCGGCGCCTTGCTGGCCCTGATCGTGCCGCTGGTCATCCTCGTCATCCCGTTCCTGGACACGAGCTTCGTCATCGCCAGGCGGCTGAAGTACCGCCGCAAGCCGTGGTCGGCCGACGACACCCACTTCCACCACCGGATGGCCCGGATCGGCTTCTCCCAGCGCAAGACCGTGGCCTACCTCTACGCATGGTCGTTCCTCATGGCGGGCCTGGCCGTCATGCTGCGCATCGTCACCCACCATCACAGCCGCCAGGCCGGGTGGATCGCCGCGCTCGTGGTCCTGGCGGTGGTGGGCGCCGCCGCCAGCGTCTACCTCATCTACGTCCTGGAGATCCTCAAGTTCAAGGGGCTGCGCACCTTCGAGCTGCGCCGCGCCGATCCCGCCACCAGCGATGACGAGATCGAGGACCAGGTGGCCAAGGACATCGAGACCGGCGAGTTTGAGAAGGTGAAGTAGTGGAGCGCGACCGGGCCAACCCCTCAGCGAGGGCCGACACCGTGATGACCGGCAGGTAGACGCCTGCTGGCCGGACTGACACGGGCCGAGCGCGCCGGACTCCTCATCGCGGGGGTCCTCACCGTGCTCGCGGGCGTCGCCCACTACGTCAGCTCGGTCGGCCACGTGGTGGCGTTCGTGGTGGCGGGCCTGGCGCTCGCCGGCGTCGCCTGGATCGTGTCCTTCTCCACCGAGCAGGTCGGCGAGCGCTTCGGCACCGCCGCCACCGGGCTGCTGCAGTCGACGCTGGGCAACCTGCCGGAGTTCTTCGTGGTCATCTTCGCGCTCAACGCCGGCGAGAAGGTGGTGGCCCAGACCGCGATCCTCGGCTCCATCCTCGTCAACGCGCTGTTCGTGCTCGGGCTGGTGATCGTCGTCGGGGCGCTGCGCGCCGAGGACCACGTCATGCGCTTCAACGCCCGGCTGCCCAACGACACCGCGACGATGCTGCTGATCTCGAGCTTCATCATCCTGCTCGTCGGCCTGGCCAACTCGTCGCACGACTCGGCCAGCCACCACATCCAGGCGATCTCCGTGGTGAGCGCCGTCGCGATCCTCGTCGCCTACGGGGTGTGGGTGCACCAGTACCTCACCACGGAGCCCAAGGGCAACGGCGACGGGGGGCGGGTGGCCCCGCGGGTCGCCACCACCACCAGCCTCGCCCTGCTGGCCGTCTCGGGCCTGGCCGCGGCGTTCGTCTCTGACTGGTTCGTGCACGCGCTGGAGCCCACCATCCACACCCTGGGGATCTCGCGCTCGTTCGCCGGTCTGGTGATCGTCGCCACTGCCGGCAACGCCGTGGAGCACGCCGTCGGCGTGGTCCTGGCCGCCAAAGGCGAGAACGAGCTGGCCATCTCGGTGGTCAAGAATTCGGTGGCCCAGATCGCCGCGTTCCTGTTTCCGCTCCTGGTGCTCGTCTCGCTGCTGACCGCGACCTCGCTGACGTTCGCGCTGGCGCCGGTCTACACCGGCGCGCTGCTCGGGACGTCAGTCATCGTCTGGCAGATCACCGGGGACGGGGAGGCCACGCCGTTCGAAGGTGCGGCGCTGATCGCGGCCTTCGTGATCCTGGCGACGGTGGCGGCGTTCGAGACGTGATCCCGGCCATCCAGTTCACATCCGGTTAAGGAGCGGCGAGCCGCCGTCGCCCGGCTGGTACGTTCGGCCCGTCATGGATGCGCGCGCCGCCGTGCGGCTTCGATGCTCAGCGATGGCGGCCCGCTTCGCGCTGGCTCTCACCATCGTCGCGGCCGCGCTGGCGGCGGTCGCCACCACCGCCCGTGCCGACACCATCAGCTGGGACGCGCCGGTCCAGATCGACCCCGCCACCTCGGCACCGCTGAGCGCCATCTCGTGCCCCACCGCCGGGCTGTGCCTGGCCGTCGACAGCAGCGGGGACCTGGTGAGCTCCTCGGCGCCCACCGGGGGGGCATCGACATGGACCACGGCGGACATCGACGGGAGCGGGCTGGGCCTCAACGGGCTGACCGGGATCTCGTGCCCGTCGAGCTCCTTCTGCGCCGCGGTGGACCTGATGGGCAACGTCCTCACCACGACCACGCCCGGGACCCCGACCGCGCGCTGGGCGGTGGCCGCCATCACCGCCAACCCGCTGAGCGCGATCAGCTGCCCGTCGGCATCTGAGTGCGTCGCGGTCGACCAGTCCGGCAACGTGTGGACCTCCACCAACCCGTCGGGCGGAGCCGGGACGTGGGCCAGCGCCGCCGTCGACGGCACCAACGCGTTCACCGGCGTCTCCTGCGCCACGGCGTCGCTGTGTGTCGCGGTGGACTCGAGCGGCACGCTGGTCCGCGGCAACCCGACCGGCGGCGCCCCCGCCTGGGCGAGCGCTGCTGTCGACCCGGGGGGCTCGTTCAACGCGGTCTCGTGCGCGTCGGCGACGCTGTGCGTCGCGGTGGACGACAACGGCCACGTGGTGGTCTCGACGACCCCGGGCGGCCCGCCCACGTCAGGATGGGCGTCGTCTCTGGTGGATTCCGCGGCGGGACTGGACTCGGTGTCATGCACGGCCAGCCAGTGCGTCGCGGGAGATGACGCCGGGAACCTGGCCATCTCGGTCAATCCCACGGGTGGCGCTCCGGCGTGGCCGATCACGACCGGCCCGGATGGCACCTCACTGCTCGGGATCTCCTGCCCCAGCACCGGCTTCTGCGCGGCCGCCGACTCCGCCGGCGACGTGATCACCAGTACCGCCCCGACCGGCGGTGCCGGGGCATGGCTCCCGACGGCGCTGCAGACCGGCGTGGGGGTGGCGCTGTCGGGGATCGCCTGCCCGGCGGCGAGCCAGTGCTACGCGGTGGACGGCAACGGCGACCTCCTGCGCTCGACCGTGCCGGGGATCGGCCAGAGCGGCTGGTCCACGGCGGCCATCGACTCCGGCAACGGGCTCACCGCGATCACCTGCCCGTCGACCACGCTGTGCCTCGCCGTCGACCAGCTGGGCAACGTGCTGCACTCCACCAATCCCGCCGGAGGGGCGTCGGCGTGGTCCGTGGTCTCCGTTGATCCCGACAGCACGCTGATGGCGGTGTCGTGCCCGTCGACGCGCCTGTGCGTCGTCACCGACTCCAGCGGCAACGTCCTCACGTCGACAGATCCGACGGGGGGCGCCTCGGCCTGGGCTACCGCCAACATCGCCGGTGAGGACGCCCTCACCGGGGTGTCATGCCCGGTGACGACGCTGTGCGTGGTGACGGACGGCAGCGGCACCGAGCTGCACGCCACCAACCCCACGGCGGGTGCGGCCGCCTGGAAGGAGGACGGCGTCGAGAACGGGTCGCTGGATGGCGTCTCGTGCCCGACCACGACGCTGTGCGTCGCCGTGGACGGCAATGGCTCGATCGTCACGTCGACGAACCCGGTCAAGGGCACCTGGGGGTCGCCGGTGAGCGTCGACGCGCCCGACGGCTTCCCCAACGTCATCAATGCGATCACCTGCCCCTCGGCCTCGCTGTGCGTGGCCGGGGACGGCTCGGGCAACGTGCTGGACAGCACCAATCCCAACGGGGGCGCCGCGGCGTGGACCGTGAGCAACGTCGACGGCTGGCCGATCTCCGGGATCGCCTGCCCCCCGGGGAACACCTGTGCCGCCGTCGACGGGTGGGGCGGGCTGATCCTCGGCGCCTCGTCGACCTCGACCAACCCCGGCCCTCCGGGTCCCGCGCCACGGCCGGGGGTCGTGCCCGGCCGGCTGGTGGTCCTCGGGCGGGTCTCCGTGATCGGCGGCGACAAGCTCCGCGTGCGCGTCGCATGCCGCGGTCCGGCGGTGGTGCGGTGCAGCGGGCGCCTCACCCTGTTGACCCAGACGGGCAAGGGCCGCCACAAGCGCAAGGTGGGGGTGGGCGGACGCGCCATCCATCTGCGCGGCGGGCGGAGCACCCGGATCACGATCGGGCTCGACGGCCGCGGGCGCAGGCTGCTCAAGACCGCGCGTACCCTCCGCGTCCGGATGGCGATCACGCAGGGCAAGCGCAGCGTGATCAACCGGCTCTACCGGCTGCGCCAGCCGCGGCCGCCGCGGCGCCGCGCCGGCAAGACCACCAGGCCGGGCCACAAGTAGAGGGGAGAGGTGCGACGGGCGCGCCACCGCTGAGGGGGTGCGCCGGCCCCTGGATCGGGCCAGCCCGTCCTGCTATTCTGACGTTTACGTAAGCTTCGATCGAAGGCAGGTCCGAGTTGTCCGTGCTCCACGCCCCCCAGGCCCAGCGCCCCGCAGGGCGCCGCCGCCTCGGCGTCCACGCCGAGGATGACTCCTACAAGTGGTGGGCGCTGTCCTGCACCAGCCTCGGGATGCTCCTGGCGACCATCAACTCAGGCACCCTGATCATCGCCCTGCCGGATCTCGAGCGCAGCCTGCACACGAGCCTGCTGGAGCTCGTGTGGGTGATCCTCGTCTACATGATCGCCTCGACGGTGCTCGTGCTCAGCGCGGGCCGGCTGTCTGACCAGTTCGGACGCAAGAAGGCTTACGTGATGGGCTTCGTGGTCTTCGCGGCGGCATCGCTGGGCGCGGGGTTCGCCGCCAACGGCACCCAGCTCATCCTGTGGCGGATCCTGCAGGGGATCGGCGGAGCCTTCCTGTTCGCCAACGCCGCCGCGATCGTCACCGACGCCTTCCCCCGCGAGCAGCTCGGGCTGGCCATGGGCACCAACACCATGGTCGCGGCCGTCGGGCTGGTCATCGGGCCCGTGCTGGGCGGCGCGCTGGTGGCGATCTCGTGGCACTGGGTGTTCTGGTTCAACGTCCCCTTCGGCCTCGCCGGCAGCGTGTGGGGGGCCTACGTCCTGCACGAGGTCACCGGGCGCGGCGAAGATCGCTCGTTTGACTTTCTGGGCACGCTGACCTTCCTGGTCGGCCTCACCGGCCTGGTCTACGGGATCTCCAAGGGCGGCATCTCGGGCTGGACCTCGTCGCTGACGATCCCCGCACTGATCCTCGCCGTCGTGTTCCTGCCGGCGTTCGTGCTCATCGAGTCGCGCCACAAGTCGCCGATGCTGGACCTGTCGATCTTCCGCAGCCGCTTGTTCTCGACCGCCTCGGGAGCCGCCTTCGCCAACGGCCTGGCTCGCTTCGCGCTCATGTTCGTCTTCGTGTTCTATTTCCAGGGCGTCCAGGGCAACTCACCCATCCTGGCCGGCGTCAAGCTGGCGCCGCTGGCCCTGGGGATGCTCGTCTCCTCGCCCGCGGCCGGGATGTGGGCTGACCGCCGCGGCTCACGCACGCTGGCGGTGCTGGGGATGCTGGTCACCGCGCTGGGACTGGGCCTGATGACCACGCTGCAGCGTGACACCAGCTATGTCTGGCCCGGGCTGTACATGTTCATCGTCGGGATCGGGTCGGGGATGTTCAACTCGCCCAACACCGCCGCGATGATGGGCGCCGTCGCGCCGCACCGCCGCGGCATCGCCGCCGGCGCCCGGGTGCTGGTGCAGAACACCGGCGCGGTCATCTCGATCGCGTTCGTGCTCGCCATCGTCACCTCGGCCGTGCCCAAGCACGTGCTCTTCGCGGTGTTCTCCGGCCTGGCCAACCACATCTCCACGCAGCAGCTCGTTCCGTTCATCTCCAACATGCACACGGCGCTGTGGTGCCTGTTCGCGGTCTCGATCGTCGGCGCGGTGATCTCCGCCGCGCGGCCCAAGGACGTGGCCGCGCCCGCCGCCGAGCGGCCCCGCGAGCCGTCGGTGGCGACCTCATGAGCGCCACGGCCGACCGCCAGCTGCGCATCGGCGAGGTGGCCGAGCTCACCGGCACCACGCCGCGCACGATCCGCTACTACGAGGAGATCGGGCTGCTGGAATGCGCCCCCGAGCGCATCCAGGGCAAGCACCGCGTCTACACCCAGGCCGACGTGGACCGCGTCCGGGAGATCATCCGGCTGCGCGACCTGCTGGGCCTGTCGCTCGAACAGCTCTCGCAGCTGCTGGAGGCCGAGAGCGCCCGCGCCCATCTGCGCGGCGAGCTCGCCCAGACCCAGGACCCGGCCGAGCGCAAGCGGATTCTGGAGGAGCTGCTCACCCACATCTCCGGCCAGCACGACCTCGTCAAGACACGGCTCGCCGAACTGACCGACCTCGCCGCCGAGCTGAGCGACAAGCAGCGCAGGGTGAGGCAGATGATCCGGGAGATCGACGCGGGGTGAGCTCCGCCGCCGCCGCGCCCGCCCACGCCCCCGGTCCCCCTGCGGGTGGGACCGTCTCGGGCCGGACCGGGGTGGACCGGCGCGCCATGGCCATGCTGTCGGCCGGGCACCTGTTCACCGACGTCGGCCAGGGATCGATCCCGGCGCTGCTTCCCTTCCTCATCCTCAAGGATCACCTCAGCTACGCCGGTGCATCCGCCCTCATCCTGGCGGCAACGATCGCCAGCTCGGTCATCCAGCCCGTCTTCGGCCACCTGTCAGACCGCCGCTCGCTGCCATGGCTGATGCCCATCGGTCCCATCCTCGGCGGACTGGGGGTGGCGTTGGCGGCCGTCGCTCCCACCTACGGGCTCACGTTCGCCGCCGTCGTGGTCAGCGGGATCGGCGTCGCCGCCTTCCATCCCGAGGGCTCGCGCTTTGCCAACTACGTGTCCGGCGCCCGGCGCTCGAGCGGCATGAGCCTGTTCAGCGTGGGAGGCAACGTCGGGTTTGCGCTGGGGCCGGCCCTGGTGACGCCGCTGGTGCTCGCCTTCGGCCTGTCGGGGGCGCTGCTGGTCATCCTGCCCACATCGCTGATGGGGCTCGTGCTCGCTCACGAGCTGCCGCGGCTGAAGCCCTTTCGGGTCGATCTCACGGCCGCCCGCGCGAGCACCGGAGCCGACGCCGACGCCTGGCGCCCGTTCACGCTGCTCGCCATCGTCATCGCGCTGCGCTCGTTCGTGTACTTCGGCTTTGTCACCTTCATCCCGCTCTACTTCATCCACGATCTGCACACGAGCACCGGTACCGGCGGCGCCGCGCTGACGGTGATGCTCGTGGGCGGCGCGATCGGCACGCTGGTCGGAGGACGGCTGGCCGATCGCTTCGGGCGCCGCTCGGTGCTGATCGGCTCGATGGCCGTGCTGCCGGTGTTGACGGTGGCCTTCCTCATCTCGCCTCCGGCCCTGGCCATGCTGTTCGCCGCCATCGCCGGAGCCGCCACCATCGCGACGTTCGCGGTCACGATCGTCATGGGCCAGGAATTCCTGCCGGGGCGGATCGGGGTCGCCTCGGGGGTCACCATCGGACTCTCGGTCGGCATGGGTGGCGTCGCCGCGCCACTGCTGGGCATCCTGGCCGACGCCGACGGGCTGCGCTCCGTGTTCGAGCTCATCGTCGCGTTCCCGCTGGCGGCGCTGCTGCTCTCGCTGGTGCTGCCGGTCCGCCGCGATCCCGACCCTGCCGCTCGTCGGGCCGTCGCTGCGCCGGACGCCCCCGCCGCGTGGCGCACTCGCCAACACAACGACAACGGTCGCAGCGTAACCGCCGCCGATTGAGCCGGTATTTCAGGTGACACGCCGGCCTGAGGTGTCGCACCGCCAGGTCTCTCGGCCCCCAACGCCCATTCGTGAGCCGGCGCTCCCGTTCATGTCCCGTATCCGTCAACGCACCGCACGCTGCACCCCTGCGCTGGCCGCACTCGCGGCAGCGCTCGTCGGCCTCATCAACGTCGCGTCGGCGCTGACGCCCAACATCCGCTGGCGGGGCCGGCTCCTGCTCGACGTCGAGCCGGTCGAGGCGGTACGGCTGTTTCACGCCTTCGCGCTCCCCGCGGGCGCGGCGCTGCTGCTCGTCAGCCCCTACCTGCTCAAGCGCCGGCGCCGGGCGTGGCAGACGGCGATCGGGCTGATGCTCGTGCTCGGTCTGCTGGACCTGCTCAAGGGGCTCGACGTGGAGGAGACGATCCTGAGCTGGGCCACCGCGGCCATGCTGCTGGCCAGCGCCACCGAGTTTCGCGTTGAGCACGACACGATCACGCTGCGCAGCTCAGGCTGGCGGGTGCCGCTGCTGGGGGCATTCGGCCTGAGTCTGGCCGCGTTCGCCGCCTGGGTCTCACACGGTCACCCCTCCTTCGGTGCCGTGGTGCGCGAGACCGGTGACCTGCTGGCGTGGCGGGCCGGGCCACTGCGCTTCGAGCAGCACGCGATCGGGCACCACGCGTTCGCCTGGGTCCCCCTCAGCGTCCATCTTCTCGAGATCGGCACGCTGCTGGCCATGGCCTACGTGGTCTTCCGTCCCCTCGCCTCCCCGGCGTCGCTGCCGGGCCCCGCGGCCCGCCGCGCGGCCGCCGAGCTCGTCCGCGCCCACGGCTCCGACACGCTCTCGTTCTTCAAGCTGCGCGCCGACAAGCACTACTTCTTCAGCGCCGACCGTTCCGCGTTCGTCGGCTACCAGGTCCAGAACGGCGTGCTGCTGCTGTCCGGAGACCCGGTCGGACCCGACGCCGCGCTGGCCGGCCTGCTCGCCGATCTCAAGGCCTTCGCGCAGGCCCGCGGGCTCAAGCTGGCCGCGGTCGGGGCCAGCGAGCGCCTCGTGCCGCTGTGGGAGCGCCTGGGGCTGCGCACGATGTACCTCGGTGACGAGGCGATCATCGAGATGGGGGAGTTCTCGCTGGAGGGGCGGCCCATCCGCAAGGTGCGACAGTCGGTCAGCCGCCTGCGCAAGGCCGGGTTCACCGCCGAGCTGCACCGTGTCTCGGAGCTCACGCCCGCGGTCGCCCAGGAGGTCGAGGAGGTCCTCGAGCGCGGCCGCGACGGTGCGCCCGAGCGCGGCTTCTCGATGGCGATGGACTCGCTGCACGGCGATCACGGCGAGGACACGCTCGTCGTCCTCGCCCGCGACGCGTCTGACCCCACGCGCCCCGTCCGCGGCGTTCTGCATTTCGTCCCCTGCTTCGGGCGCTCGGCGATGTCGCTGTCGTTCATGCGCCGTGATCCGCGCACGCCCAATGGCCTGACCGAGTTCATGGTCGTCAGCGCGGTGGAGCTGCTGCGCGAGCGGGGCGTAGATGAGATGTCTCTCAACTTCGCGGCCTTCGCGCGGTGGATCCACAGCCCCGAGCGACCCGCCGAACGGGCTCTGGGCAAGCTCATCGCGCTGGGCAACCGGTTCTTTCAGATCGAGAGCCTGTACCGGTTCAACGCCAAGTTCTTTCCGCGCTGGCAGCCTCGGTATCTGGTGTACGAGGGGGCGTTCGGACTGCCCCGGGCGAGCCTCGCGGCGATGTGGGCGGAGGGTCAGATCCCCAAGCCCGAACTGCCGCGAGGAGGTTCGTCAACGGGCGCGCGCTTGGTGGCTCGGGCACGCTAACCTCCCTCTAACTGAAGGCGGCTCTCCACTACCCTGTTGGTAGTGGCGCGCTGCCCGCGCAGGCGCTGAAATCCAGGGGACGCCTGGAAGCGCGGCGCCGATAGCCTACGCGCCCCTCGACCCAGTAACACCAGCTTGCGAAGAAGCTTCAGCAGACCCAATGCAAAACAGCAGCCGCTCGCCCTTGACAGGCCGGGACGTAGCCGGAGCCGGAATGCTCCTGCTCTCCGCGAACCTGCTGTGTGCGGCGGTGGGCGCCGGGATCGGCGCGCTGTTCGGCGCAGCGCTGGCCCTGGGGATCATCGGCTTTTTGATCGGCTTCCTGGTGGGGATCAACGTTGTCATTAGGCGCTTCCGCGATCTCTGAGCCGCGACCCCTGAGCGTGCTCGCCTTCTTCGACGTCATCGTCCTGGTGGTCGCCGCGCCGATCATGCTGCTCATCGGCGTCCCCGCGTCCGGCTACGCCATCGGCGCCGGCGCGTGGATTGCGTTGCGCGCCGCCGGCCTGGGTATCGACCGGGTCATCCAGCGCGCCGACCCACAGCGACAGATCGGCCTCCGTCTCGGCTACATGCTGGGCCGGCTCTTCGCGCTGGCCATCGCGGTCATCATCGCCCGCAACGCCGACGGCAGGGACGCGGGCATCACCTGCCTGGCCGTCGTCGTGGTCGGCTACTCGATGTCGCTGGTCATCTCGGCACTCACCCGGCCGAGGTCCCGATGAGCAACACCCGCAAGGTCCTGTGGTCCATCACCGGCTTCTACCTGGTCGGGATCGTCCTGCTGGTCGTGATCTTCGGCTTCGGCCACCAGAACCACGAGTTCCAGATCCAGAACGAGTTCCAGCTCATCAACTGGATCCATCTCGGGGTGTTCAGCATCAACCGAGCGGTGCTCTACGTGTTCATCTCGACGGTGCTCACGATCGTCACGATGGTCTGGATCGCCGGGCGCATGCACCAGCGGCCCAACAAGGTGCAGACCGCGGTCGAGGTCCTGTACTCGCTCATGCGCGACAACATCACGCGCGGGAACATGGACGACTCGATGGCGGCCAAGTGGTTCCCGTTCCTGGGCGCGCTGTTTCTCTTCATCTGGTTCAACAACCTCATCGGCTACATCCCGCTGCCCGCCAACTCCGGGGAGAAGTTCACGATCTTCGGGGCGCACATCCCGGTGTTCGCGCTCTACGCGGCCACGGCGAACATCTCGGTGCCGCTCGTACTGGCCATCGTCGTGTTCGTCGTCTTCAACTGGGAGGGGATCCGCGCCCAGGGGCCGATCGGCTATCTCAAGAGCCTCATCCCGGGCGGCGTCAAGGGAGCGATCCTGCTGCTCATCTTCCCTCTCGAGGTCATCTCGACCTTCATGCGCCTGCTCTCGCTGACCATCCGACTCTTCGCCAACATCCTGGCCGGCCACATGATCATCCTGTTCATGGCGGGGGGCCTGGCGGTCCTGCTCGGGCTCTCGTTCCTGGGCTGGTTCACGCTGCCGTTCGCCGTCATCCTCTACCTGTTCGAGCTGGGCCTGGTGGCGACGCTGCAGGCATTCATCTTCGCGACCCTCGCCGCCATCTACATCAGCGGCGCGGTAACTCATCACTAACACCAAGGAGCTGACCTCACAGTGCTAGCGCTTACACACCTCCTCTCGTTCGGTGCCCTCAGCGCCGGACTCGGCATCGGGATCGGAGGCGGGCTGGGTGCCGTCGGTGCCGGCGTCGGCATCGGGATCATCTTCGGCAAGGTCATCGAGGCCGTCACCCGCCAGCCGGAGATGCGGGATGAGATCACCCAGATCCAGTGGCTCGGCTTCGCCCTCACCGAGGCGTGCTTCTTCTACGGGCTGGTTGCCGGCCTCCTCTCCTGGGTGCTGAAGTAGCGATGTCCGCTCTCGTCCCCGCCGCTTCGGGCGGCTCCTTCCTCATCACGCCCAACGTCGGGCTGATGATCTGGACGCTGCTGCTGTTCGGCATCTCGATGTACGTGCTGTGGAAGCTCGCCTTCCCGCGGATCTCCGACGCCCTGGACAAGCGCCAGCACGCGATCGAGGCCTCGATCGATCACGCCGAGCAGGTCCGCCATGAGGCCGACGAGATCCTGGCCGAGTACCGCGAGCGTCTCAAGGAGGCCCGCGAGCAGGCCGACGAGATCGTCTCGCGCGCCCGCCGCGCCGGGGAGACCCACGAGCGCCAGTCCGAGGAGGACGCCAAGGCCAAGCGCGAGCAGCTCATGGAGCAGACCCGGCGCGACATCGAATCAGAGACCCGCCGGGCGATCCAGGAGATCCGCCGCGAGGTCGCCGACCTCACCGTCCTGGCCACCGAGAAGGTGACGCGCAAGACGCTCACGGAGGACGACCAGCGCCGGCTCGTGCAGGACGCCCTGTCCGAGCTGGACTTCAGCGCGCTGGCGTCGGAGGCGGAACGAAACTAGATGGAGGAGATCGCCCAGGTCTATGCGCGCGCCCTCTTCGAGGTCGCGTCCGAGCAGGACACGCTCGACCGCGTCCACGAGGAGCTCGGCGCGTTTGCCGACGCGATGTCGGAGAACCGGGATCTGATGACGTTCTTCTTCTCGCCGTACTTCGCGGTCGATGAGAAGAAGGACGGGCTGAAGCGCGCCGTGACCGGCGCCAGCCCGGCGCTCATCAACTTCCTGGAGGCGCTGCTCGAGCGCCACCGCATGCCGGCGATCTTCCGGATCCGCACCGAGTTCAACGCGCTGTGGGACGAGGCGCGCAAGCTGCTGCCGGTGCGGATCACCAGCGCGATCGCGCTGGGTGAGGACGAGGTCAAGAGCCTGGGCGAGCGCATCGGCCGGCAGGTCGACCGCGAGGTGCAGGTGTCGGCCGATGTTGATCCCGACATCCTCGGCGGGGTAGTGCTCAGAGTGGGGAACGTCGTCCTCGACGCCTCGATCAAGAACCGACTGGAACAACTTCGAAAGCAAGTAGCGCAGGCGTAGGGCCACGCCTGCGAAGGGAGCGACCTTAAGACATGCAGATCAAACCCGATGAGATCACC
>JBAQGP010000551.1:0-2723 GCA_049287845.1 Solirubrobacteraceae bacterium
GCGCAGCGTCGCGCGCAGCCGGACGAAGGCGACGCTCCCCAGCGCGGCGGGCAGCCACAACGCCAGCGCGCGATAGGCGAGCACCGCCACGGTGGCCTCCGTCAGCGGCACGCGATAGAGCACGAGCGCGCCGATCAGGCCGCCCTCGGTGCCCCCGATCCCGCCGGGTAGCGGGATCAGCCCGCCCAGCTGTCCGATGATGTAGGCGACGATGACGACCGATAGCTCCGGCGAGCGCCCGAAGGCGTGAAAGCACGCCACGAGGACGGCGATGTCGAAGCCCATGTATCCGAACGAGCCCGACAGGACCCCGAGCCAGCGCCGGCGCAGCAGGACGAGCGAGTCCCGCACACCGTCCCCGATGGCGTTGCGCAGATGTCGCACCGCCACTCGGAGCCGGCCCGCGTCGGGAGCCAGTTCGCCGGGTGGGGCCAGCCGCGCCCCCAGGGCGGGCAGGGTGAGGGTGATCAGAATCGCCACCAGCCCCGCGGCTCCGAACCCGTAGGTCAGCGCCGGGTTGGTGTCGCCGCCGAGCACGCCGGCGGCGAACAGCGCCGCGAAGACGACGAGGCCGCCGACGTTGGCCAGGCTGGTGAGCAGGAAGAAGGCGACGGTTCGGCGCCCGATGTGGGCGGCGCTCATGCCGCCGCGGTTGAGCGCCCACGCCCCCAGCGCCAGGCCGCCCGCACCGCCCGCGGGGAGGAGCGAGTTCGCGCCCTGCTCGGCCATCCCGATCTGGTAGCTCAGCCGCCAGCTCATCCGCGCGCAGAACACCGAGCGGAACACCACCACGTACGAGAGCGCCGAGAGGACCTCCAGGACGATCGCTGCCGCCAGCCACCCTGGGGAGGCATGGTCCAGCCGGTGGCGCAGGCTGCCCAGCCCCGGGCCCACGAGGATGAGCAGCACCACCACCGCTCCCACCCCGCTGAGCTGAAGCAAGCCGCGCCGCAGGTGGCGCGGGCTCAGCTCATCGGGCATCGCGTCGCTCAGGTTGGTCACTTACCAATCATAAGCAGACGCTCACCCGGGCGCGAGGGAGACGCTCACCCGCGCGCCGGGGGAGGGCCTCTATCCCACGGAGGCACCGTCGTCGCCACCGGCCGACCGGACGGGGAAGCCCGACAGCGCCAGCGCCCCGATGGCGATCGCGCTGGACAGCACCGCGGTGACCACCATGCCGGCGCTCAGGCTCGAGAGCTGAAAGAAGCTCCGGGTTGACGGCAGCACGATGGCCACGACGTAGAGCCCGGCCAGCACCGCGCACATGACGGCCACCAGCGAGGAGCGCCGCCGCGACCCCTCGGACTCGAGCGCCAGCACGAGGTACAGGCCGGCGGCGACGAGGATCGTCACCGCGACGGTCCGCGAGTCGTTGAGCGAGAGGTCGAGGTCGTGGCGGGCGAACAGATATCCGGCGACGAGCCCGGCCCCGGTGAGCGCGCCCGCCGGGATCGCGAACTTGGCCACCGCCCGCACGAAGCCCTCGGGCCGCCACGGCCCGCTGCTGGGAGCCAGCGCCAGGAAGAAGGTGGGGATCCCGATCGTCAGCGCCGCGGCCAGCGTGAGGTGGCGAGGGAGCAACGGGTAGGCGTCCGAGCTGGTCCCGATGGTGAGGATGAGAAACGCGGCGAAGGCGGACTTGGTGACGTAGAGCTTGGTGACGCGCTGTAGGTTGCGCAGCGCCCGCCGGCCCTCGGACACCAGGGTCGGGACCACCCCGAAGTCGCCGGAGATGAGCACGAGGTCCGACACGCTGCGCGCCATCTGGGTCCCGCTCCCCTGCGCGATCGCCAGCCGCGAGCTCTTGAGCGCCGGTACGTCGTTGACGCCGTCGCCGATCATCGCCACGTAACGGCCTGCGTCGCGCAGGGTCTGGACGATCGCCTGCTTGCCCTCGGGCGAGATGCGCCCGATCACGCTCGCGTTCTGGGCGAACCCCGTCAGCTGCGACGGATCGGATGGGATCTCGGTGCCCTCGTGCACTCCCGCCACCGGAATGCCGACATCGCGCGCGATGGCCGCCACGGTCGCCGGGGCATCGCCGGACAGGACCTTGATCTCCACCCCCTCCTGCAGCAGGAACTGGACGGTGTCGCCGACTCCGGGACGCAGCTCCTCGGCCAGGACGACCAGCCCGAGGGGCGTCAGCCCGGCCGGCGGCTCGTCCTGCGGCGCAGAGGGGAGGGCGCTGGCGCTCCGGGCCAGCGCCAGTACCCGGCGGCCATCAGACTGGCGCTGCTGCGCCACTTCGCTCAGCGTGCCGACCGGGACCCGGCCCGGCGCGCCCAGGTAGAAGGTCCCGCCCCCCAGCGCCACCGCACTCCAGCGCCGCCGGCTGGCGAACGGAATCTCGCCGCCCAGCGTCTCGGCGTCGGCCGGATAGGCGTCGGCGATCGCCTGAAGGGTGAGGTTCCGCGCCGACGCGCTCGCCGCGACCGCGCCGAGAACCGCCTGCACCTCGTCGTCCGACACGCCCTCACCTCCCACCGCCTCGACCACCCGCAGCGAGGCCTCGGTCAGCGTGCCCGTTTTGTCGACGCAGATGGTGTCCACCGAGGCCAGAGACTCGATGGCGTTGAGCTGCTGCGCCAATACGCCGCGACGCGACATCCGGATCGCCGCGGCGGCGTAGGTCACTCCGACAAGCAGCACGAGGCCCTCGGGGATGAGGCTGACGACGCCGGCGGCCGAGGTCGCCACCGCGTTGTGCAGCGCGACGT
>JBAQGP010000552.1:0-6689 GCA_049287845.1 Solirubrobacteraceae bacterium
ATCCCAGCGAACACGACGATGTAGCCAAGGCAAGCCAGCAGCGAAAGCGTGTCGCGGCTGTACCACGCGTGCAGGTTGAGCACGCCGGCGAACAGTGTCATCACCGCTCCGACCGGACTCCAGCGCGCGACCGAGCTCCAAAAGCCGCCCAGCGCTCCGCTCTGGCCGAGAATCCCGAGCAGGATCAGGACGGCGAACAGCACCCGCGCGATGGCCTGGACGCTGTCGGCTGACTGCACCAGACCAACCAGCGCCTGGGCGATGCTGAGGAACACGGCCCCCGAGAGGACCGAGACGAGCAGCACGAGCGCGTACTGGCCAGGGGACGGCGAGATGTGATGGATCTGGCTACCGACGATCACCACGGCGACCGCAATGATCAGGTTCGCGACCGCTTGCATCGCCAGGCGACTGGTCATGATCGTCCAGGTCGGGGCCGGAGTGACGCGCAGTCGCTGAAAGACCCCCTTCTCCCGATCTCGCGCCATCGTCAGCGCGTAGCCGATCAGCGATGTCGAGAGCAACCCGTAGGCGATCGCCAACCCGATCACGAACTCCGCGCCGCCGAAGTTGTGGGTGGCCTTGTTCCCGCTCGTGCTGGCCAGAACGAAGACGGGCAGTATCGCGCTGATGATCAGCGCGCGGCGGTGCTTGAGGAACACGAGAAAGTCCGCGCGCAGCAGTGAGCTGAAGACAAGGCGCAGTGACGGCCCGGGCGGTACGCTCGAGCTAGTCACGGATCTCGCTCCCGGTGAGTCCGATGAACACGTCCTCCAGCGTCACCTCGCCGTGAGCGACCTCCCGGACGCGGGGGTCGTTCCTGTGCTTCTCGATCAGGTCGCGCGGCGTCTCGGTGGTCAGCAGCGTGCCGTTATCGATGATCGCGACCCGGTCGCAGATCGCCTGGGCCTCCTCCATCGAGTGCGTCGTCAACAGGATGCTTCCACCCTCCTGGCGGATGTGCTCGATCCGGCCCCACAGCTGGCGGCGCGACTGCGGATCAAGGCCGGCGGTGGGCTCGTCGAGCAGCAGCAGCGCCGGATCGTGGACGACCGCGACGTACAGGGAGAGGCGTTGCTGCTGTCCTCCCGAGAGCTGCTTGAACGGCTTGCGCGCCTCGCCCTCGAGCCCGATCGCGCGCAGGCCCTCGGCGATCTGCTCAGCGGAGAGCTCGACCCCGTAGAGCCCGGCGTAGAGCCGCACGATCTCCGTGATGCTCAGCTCGGACTGAAAGCTGGTCGCCTGAAGCTGCACGCCCATTCGGGCCGTGGCCTGTTTGGGGTGACGCCTGCTGTCGATCCCGTCGAGCACGATCGTCCCGGACCGGGGCCTCACCAGCCCTTCGATCGCGCTCAGCGTGCTCGTCTTGCCCGCTCCGTTCGGTCCCAGCAGACCGAAGATCTCTCCCCGGCGGATCTCGAAGCTGACCGCGTCGACAGCCGTCTTGCTGCCATAAGCGACCGTCAGGTCGTGCACCTGGAGGATCCCGGCGACGTCAGGAGCGGCGGCGACGGCTCGCGCGTCTTGGGCCGGCACGGTGGGTGGGGCGCTGGGGGCCGGCTCGGGCGCCAGCAGCAGCGATCCATCCTCGCGCTCCTCAGCGAGGAGGTACGCGCGTGTGTGCCCGCCCCGTAGGACCTGCACCCTCTCCGTCACACGCGCGAGGGTAACGGCTCCTGCTCCACAGCGGCGGCGGCGAGCCGACCGTTGTTATCGCGCGGACCACTTCCGGGCGCTCTCGCGGGCGCGCGCAGCGCTCGTCGCCCGCACCAACGTCAGCGGGCCGCGTGGGGGTGTGTCGCTATGCGTGGCCGTCTTCGGTGGCGGGGCCCATGGTCTGGTCGGTGGGGCCCGCTGGCTGAAGATGGTCGCGGCGGACCTCGGCGAGTCGGCGATGCAGGCGCTCTCGGAGCTCGTTGGGCGGATACTCGTGCTGCGCACGACGCTTTCGGGCGACGACGACGCCGGTCGCGGCGACCCCGGCGAGACCGGCGAGGCCGACGAGCTTCCAGCGCATGTGCATCAGCTGCGTAGGGTAGTGGCGTGAACGACTCGGTGATGGCTCTCCAGGAAGCCGTCGGGATGGCATCGACCGGCGACATCTGGCTGTTCCGGGGCACCGCGGTCGCCGACTGGACGATTCGGGCCGCGACCAACAGTCCGGTCAATCATGTCGGCATGGTCGTGGCGCTCGAGGACCTGCCGCCGCTGCTCTGGCACGCCGAGCTTGGTCGGTCCCTGCCCGACGTGTGGACCGGACAGCGGCAGCGAGGAGTCCAGCTTCATCGCCTCTCAGACGCTGTGACGACCTGGAATGCGCGCTACCGGCAGCGCGCTTGGTTGCGCCAGCTCAGCGGCCCGATCGAGCGATACCACGAAGACCGGCTGATGGAGATGATCGACCGGTTCGACGGCCGACCGTTCCCGACCACGCTCAAGCTCCTCACAGGATGGCTGACCAGCAGCGCTCGTCGTCGGGCGTCGGTCGAGACTGTCTTCTGCGCCCAGCTCGTGGCCATGACCTATCAGCACATGGGACTGCTCCCCGGCACCCGACCGGCGAGCAGGTATGACCCGGGGCGGTTCTGGAGCGGCGACCACCTCGGGCTCGTCTCGCCCTACGAGCTTTCAGCCGAGATCGCCGTCCGCTGACCGAAGGCCGCGCCTCACGCCCCCACCAACCGCGCGGAGCGGTGCAGGTACTCGCCGCGGTGCCCGTCGACGACCTCGCCGTCGCGGAACACCGGCTCGCCGCGCAGGATCGTGTCGGTGGGCCAGCCCTTGACCGCGATGCCCTCAAAGGGGGTGTGGTCCTGGGCGGAGAGACACAGCTCGGTGGTGACCACCTGCTCGCGGTCGAGGTCCACCACGGCGAGGTCGGCGTCGGAGCCGACGGCGATCGTCCCCTTGCGCGGGTAGAGGTTGTAGGCCTGGGCGGGCGCGGCCGAGGCCACCTCGACGATGCGCGACAGCGGGATGCCGCGCTTGTGCATCCCCTCGGAGATGAGCACCGGGTACAACAGCGCGGTGCCGCCGAAGCCGGGCAGCGCGGGCCACAGGTCCTCGCCCTTGGACTCCTCCATGCAGCACGCGTGGTCGGAGGCGACGGTGGTGATGAGGCCGTGCCGCAGCCCGGCCCACAGCGCCTCGTTGTCGGAGCGGTCGCGGATCGGCGGGTTGACCTTCCCCCCCAACCCCTTGCCCTCGAGGTCCTCGCAGGCCAGCGCGAGGTGGTGCAGGGTGGTCTCGCGGACCATGTCCATCGCGGGGTACCGGCGCGCGACGTCGACGGCCGTCTTGAGCGCGAGCTCGCTGGAGAGGTGCAGCAGGTTGAGGTTGACCTGAGTGGCGTCGGCGAGCACCGCGGCCTCCTCGATCGACAGCCGCTCGGTGAGCGGCGGGCGCGCGGCGTTGTACTCGGCCAGACCCGACACGCGCGGGTCGGCCTTGGCGCGCTCGATGAACACCCGCAGCAGCTCGGCCTGCTCGCAGTGCAGCGACACGGAGATGCGGCCCGGCGCGGTGGCGTTCACCTCGGCCACCTTCTCCATGATCTCGAACAGGTGCCCGAGGTCGTAGTCCTCGGACATGGTGTAGGCCTGGGCGTCGCGGCTGTCGGACGCGAGGTTGAAGCCCTTGTAGAACATGAAGTACTTGAAGCTCGACACCCCCATCTCGGAGACCAGCCACGGGATCTCTGCGATGTGCTCGGCGATCATCGGCGCCAGGTGAAAGCCGTAGTCGATGCGGGCGTGGCCGGCGACGCGCTCCAGGATCTCGGGGAAGATCTCGCGGTACGGCCCCGACTTGTTGAGGTAGTGCTGGCCGGTGCGCGCATAGGAGACCACGGTGGTCACACCGCCGACGACGGAGGAGGTGGTCTCTGACTCGGTGTCCTGCGCCATGTCGCGGTAGATGCCGAGGTGGAAGTGGGTGTCCACGCCGCCGGGCAGGACGGCCTTGCCCGAGGCGTCGATGAGCTCGTCGGCGTCGGCCGTCTCGATCTGATCCTCCAGGGCAGCGACGCGTCCGTCGCGGATGCCGATGTCCATCTGCAGCTGTCCCACGTAGGGGATCACCACGAGGCCGTTCTTGACGACCGTGTCGAAGCGGGCCATGTCTATTCCTCCTGGAGATGTGTCATGGGGGCGAGAAGCGGGCCGATCGCCTCCTGGCGATCGAGCGAGAGCACGGAGTCCTTCACCTGGTGCAGCGCACCATCGTCGAGCAGGCGGCCCGCGTTGTCGGTGAACTTGAGCTCCAGCTCGTGGTCTGAGAGCGGGCGCTGCGGGCCGCCGCGGTTACTCATCACGGCGTACTCGAGCTCGCGGCCGTCGTGCAGGCGTGCGGTGAGCACGGCCGGGAACTGGTTGGGAAAGATCTCATCGCACTCGGCCCGGCCGGCCACGCTGACCTTGGCCATGTGGCGGCGCCGGGCCTCGTCGGTGGCCAGCGCATCGGTGAAGTCGTCCAGGCCGAGCCCCAGCCCGCCACCACCGAGCAGCGCCGCCACCACCGTGTAGGGGCCGCTGAACTGGGCCTGGTAGCCGGTCGATGGTGCGCGCTTGACCTCGATCGGCTCGCCGATGGTGCGCACGGTGGGTTCGGCCACGCCAAGCGAGAGCGCCTCGATCTCGTCGATGGAGACACCCTGCTGACGCAGCGCCAGGGCCGCGTCGATGCCGGCATGGGTGAAGTGGTTGGCCGGGTAGGGCTTGAAGAAGATCCCGGGGACCTCCCAGCGCTCGCCGAGCTGCGCGTCGATCGCCGCGGCGTCGTAGTGGCCGTCCAGGAAGGCCCGGAAGAAGCCGAAGCGACCCTCGAGCACGGTGGGCGGGCCGGTGATCCCGTGCCCAGCCAGGCGGGCGGCGCTGATCGCCGCGTGGGCCGCCCAGCCGCAGTGGATCCGCTTCACGGTGCCGCCCGTCCGGTTGGCCTCGATCACGCCGCCGGCCATGCTCACCGCCAGGCCGATCGCGTTGGTCACTCCCTCGGCGTCGAGGCCGAGGAGGACGGCGGCACCCGCGGCCGCGCCGATCGTCCCGCAGATCGACGTCGCGTGCTGACCGCGGTCGAAGTAGCTGTTGTTGCGCGCCTCGCGGTCATAGCCCGCCATGCCCAGGCGCACGCAGATCTCCAGGCCCACGGCGATCGCCGCCGTGAGCGCGCGCCCATCGGCGCCGGAGGCCTCGGCCACTGCGAGCGCGGCGGGCACGATCGAGGCGCTCGGGTGCAGCACCGAGGGCAGGTGGGTGTCGTCGTAGTCCAGCGAGTGGGCCAACGTCCCGTTGACCAGCGCGGCCAGCTCGGCCGGCAGCGGGAGCGCCACGCCGACGGCGTGGGCCTCGCCACGGCCGCCCTGCTCGCTCGCGTACGCGCGAACGGCCTGGCTGGTGTCCAACGTCGACGCGGCGACCATGATCCCGAGCGTGTCGAGCGTCCGCTGACACACGCTGTGGCGCACTTCACCGGGGAGGCGGTCATACGTCTGGTCCACCGCGAACTCCCCGAGCCTCTGCGCGATGGTCGTCGTCATCGGCCCGTCCCGTGATCGTCCTCGCAGACAACGGCGAGCGGGCGCACCGGGGACCCGGTCGCTCCGACGAGCGGCAGCGGCGCGAGCACGAACGCGAACTCATACACGCGCGCGTAGGCGAGCTCCTCGAGGTTGAGGGTCTCGATGATGTGGATGCCGTGCTCGACGAGCAGCACCCGGTGGGCGGGCAGCAGCGCATGCCCGGCACCGGGGGCCAGATGCTCGAAGGCGATCGAGTCCGCCCCCACGGCCCGGGGCCCGAGCGCGGCCAGCCATTGCGCGCCCTCCTCCCCCGGTCCCGGCACGCCGCTGTCAAAGCCGACGTAGGCCTCCCGGTCATCCCACCGCTGAGCCCAGCCGGTGCGGACGAGGACGACGTCGCCGGGCTCGACGTGGACGTCCTGCTGCGCGGCGGCTGTGCTGAGATCGTCGGGCGTGATCTCGTAGCCCGGCGCGCAGCCCCGCACGCCGAGCGCCGCGGGCACGTCGATCAGCCACCCTCGGCACACCATCGGGGCGATGGTCTCCACCCCGAGCTCGGAGAAGCGCCCACCGCGCTGCGCCTCTGCGGCGTCGAGGCCACCGTGGAGCCGGCCCTCATGCGAGACGTGGCTGAGGGCGTCGATGTGGGTGCCGACGTGGCCGCCGGTGACGATCAGCTCGTTGGCGGCCGAGCCGCCGTCGGCGCGGATGGAGTCCCCATGGCGCCGGGCCAGCGCGATCCGGAACTGCGGATGGTTGGGCGACTGGGGCATCCCGACCTCCATGGCGCGTCCGAGGTCGTAGATCCGCACGCCGCCGGCGATCGCGTCGAGGATCGGATCGCTCATGCGGCTCTCGCTCCGGCCATGGCCACGAGACGCCGGGCGCGGGCGACGACGGCGGCGTCGATCAG
Organism: Solirubrobacteraceae bacterium; assembly: GCA_049287845.1. Lineage (GTDB taxonomy): Bacteria > Actinomycetota > Thermoleophilia > Solirubrobacterales > Solirubrobacteraceae > Palsa-465. Next base: position 6,432 of record JBAQGP010000552.1, read on the forward strand.
CTCACCGTCGAGCTTGGTGGCGCCGGCGCCGTGGGTCTCGACGTGGTCGAGCACCCGCCGGGCAGCGCGGAGCTCCTCGTCGGTCGGTGTGAAGACTTCGTGCACCGCGGCGATCTGGCGCGGGTGGATGACCGACTTGCCGAAGAACCCGAGCTCGCGCGCGGCGGCGGCGCCACGCCGCAGCCCCTCCTCGTCGTCGAGCGACGTGTGGACGCAGTCGACGGGGGCACCGATCCGGGCCGCCCGCGAGGCCAGCAC
>JBAQGP010000553.1:0-1837 GCA_049287845.1 Solirubrobacteraceae bacterium
GAGCTCAGCGTCTGGCGGTCGGCAGCCCGAATGTTGACCAATCGCTGGGGGAGCTTCTCCATGGCGCCGCGGTCGCGCAGATCGCGGCCGTCCAGTGCCTCCAGCGTGAGCAGCGCGCTGGCGATGCCGTCCCCGGAGGGGCCGAACCCCAACTCGATGATGTGGCCCGACTGCTCCCCGCCCAGCGCCCAGCCGCGGCGGCGCAGCTCATCCAGCACGTAGCGGTCGCCGACCGCGGTCACGGCCACCTCCACCCCGGCCTCGCGCATCGCGGTATGAAAGCCGTAGTTGGTCATCACGGTGACCGCGACACCGCCGCCCGGCAGACGATCGCGGCGGTGCAGGTGCAGGGCGGCCAGCGCCACCAGTTCGTCTCCGTCGACGACCTCTCCGGCGCCGTCGACCGCCAGCACCCGGTCGCCGTCGCCGTCGAAAGCGAAGGCCACCTCGAAGCCACCGGCGCGCGTGCGCTCGATGACGGCATCCAGATGTGTGGAGCCGCAGCCGTCGTTGATGTTGCGCCCGTCGGGCTCGTCGGCCATCGTCTCCACGTCGGCGCCGAGACGACGGAAGATCTCGGGGGCGGCGCGGAAGGTGGCGCCGTTGGCGCAGTCCAGGAGGATGCGGCGGCCGCTGAGGTCGAGCCCGGCGAAACGGACGTGCAACGTCCTCAGGTAGTCCTCCAGGGCCCCGTGCAGCCGGCGCACCCGGCCGATCTGGGCCGGGACCGCCGGTGCCTGTCCCAGCGCGGCCTCGATCTCGTGCTCGGTGTCGTCGTCGAGCTTGAAGCCGTCGGCGGCGAACAGCTTGATGCCGTTGTCCTCGAAGGAGTTGTGCGATGCCGAGATGACTGCCGCCAGCGCCAGCTCGTGGCGGCGCACCAGCAGCGGAGCCGCCGGCGTGGGCAGCACCCCGGCCAGCAGCGCATCGCCTCCGGCCGCGGTGACCCCGGCCGCGATCGCGGACTCCAGCATCTCACCGGACTCGCGCGTGTCTCTGACGATCAGCACCTGAGCCCGCCCGCCCCGTCTCAAGCCTGGCGGCGGCTCGTAGCGGGCCACGGCGGCTCGCGCGAGCTTGAGCGCCAACTCGGCGGTCAGGAAAACCCCGGCACGGCCCCGAACACCGTCGGTGCCAAAGAGCTGGCGCGCCATTGGCGACGTCAGGCGGCTAGCGCTTGGAGAACTGCGGCCGCTTGCGCGCCTTCTTCAGGCCGGCCTTCTTGCGCTCCTTGACCCGCGCGTCGCGCGTGAGGAACCCACGCCGCTTCAGCTCGCCACGCAGATTGGGGTCCGCCTCCAGAAGGGCGCGGGAGATCCCGTGGCGCAACGCGCCGGCCTGCGCGGCAACGCCGCCGCCGTGCATCCGCGCCACGACGTTCATCCTGGAGTCATAGCCGACCGCCTCCAGCGGCTGGCGGATGATGCGCTGGAGCGTCTCGCGCGGGAAGTACGCGTCAAGCTCCTTGCCGTTGATGGCATAGGTGCCGTCGCCCGGCTTGAGGATGACTCGGGCGACCGCGGTCTTGCGCTTGCCGGTGGCGGTGTAGCGAGCCCCGGCGGCGAGGTCGATCGCGGCGTCGGCGATCGGCTGCGCCTCCTGGACGGTGTCCTGCTCCTGCTCGCGCGCGGCGGCTGCCTCGGCCTCGGCCTCGGCGGCGGCGCGGGCCTCCGCGTCGAGGAACTCGTCGCTCTCGGAGATGAGGTCCGGGATGAGGTCCGCGCCGGGGATCTCGGGGCGCTGGCGCGGAGCGACCTCGGCCTCGGTGTCGGGCTGACCCTCGGCCTGGGGCTCGCCGGGCGCGTCTGGGGTGGCCACGGGCGGCTCGGCTGCAGGG
>JBAQGP010000554.1:0-9296 GCA_049287845.1 Solirubrobacteraceae bacterium
GCCCTGCGCGGCGCGGGCGCGGCGACCGCGGCGGCGGCACGCGATCCGCGCCTGCTCGTCAATGACATCGCCGGGCAGGTGCGCTCGATCGCTATCGACGTCGTGCGGGCATCCGAGGCCGGCGAAACCGATGACAGCGCGCTGACCGAGGCGCCCACCGAGGAGCTGCTGGCCGGCCTGCCGCTCCCCGAGCCGACCGCCTCCGAGCCCCCCGGCGCCCGACCGGCTGCGCAGGTCGTCTGAGCGCTCAGTCCAGGCAGGCGTACGCGGCGCGGACGTAGGCCTCGGACCGGTCTGACCCGATGATCCCCGGTGCCATCTTGTTCATCATGTAGGCGAGGGTGACGCGCCGGTCCAGGTCGGCGATGACCTCCGACCCGCCCCACCCGCCCCAGTAGCAGCAGCGTCCCTGGGGCACGTACGGGACCGTCTCGGTCTCGGGCAGGGCGAAGCCGATGCCGAAGCGCAGCGGAACGCCGAGCACCAGGTCGGTGCCATGGCTCTGCTCGTCGAAGATGAGCTCGATCGTCTCGGGGGAGAGCAGCCGGGTGCTCTCGACGGTGCCGCCGAGCGACAGCGCCTTGATGATGCGGACCACCGAGCGCGCGTTGGCGTGCCCGTTGAGCGCGCCCATGTCGGCCTGCCGCCACGCGGCGGTGTTGGCGTTGGCGGCCTCGGCAACCGGGCCGGTGAACGTCTTGTACATCGGGCTCTCGGGCGGCAGGGCCGCCAGGTCGATCGGCAGCGGCGGGGGTGGCACGACCGGGGCGATGCGCGGCCAGTCGCGCTCGGCGGCGCCGATCTGGAAGTCGGCACCGAGTGGCCCGGCGATCTGCTCGGCCACGAACCGCCTGAGCGGGAGGCCGGTGACGCGGCGGACGATCTCGCCCACCAGATGGCCCTGGTTGTTGGCGTGATAGCCCGACGCGGTGCCGGGCTCCCACCACGGCGCCTGCCCCGCGAGCCGCTCGGTCGAGGACGTCCAGTCGTACATGTCCGACACTTCGAACGGCGCGTCCCAGCCCGAGACCCCAGAGGTGTGGCTGAGGATGTGCCGGACCTCGATCGCCTCCTTGCCGTTGGCTGCGAACTCGGGCCAGTAGTCGGCCACGGGGGCGTGGGCGTCGATCAGGCCGCGGTCGATGAGCATCAGCGCGGCGAGGTTGGTCACCGTCTTGGTCGTCGACCAGACGTTGGTGATCGTGTCGCGCTCCCACGGCCGGCGCCGCTGCGTGTCGCACCACCCGCCCCAGATGTCCACGACGGTGTGGCCATCGATGTCCAGCACGATGCTCGCACCGAGCTCATCGCGCTCCAGCTGCTCTGCCAGCGCGTCGCGCACCGGGGCAAAGCGCGCGTCGCACGTCCCCGACACCTCGGCCATGGCTCTCTCCTCCGGTTCGTCGTGGATGTGGCCGGGGAGATTCTGACGCGTCAGGCGAGCACGCGCTCGGGGTCCGCGGTGGCGACGATCTGGCGCAGGGCCGCCACGTGGCCCTCGAACGCGGCACGCCCGGTCGGCGTGAGCCGAGCACGCACGCGGCGGCGGCGCTCCCGCACCGGCCGCTCGATGTCCACGTAACCGGCCTCCTCGAGGGTGGAGAGCTGCTTGGACAACGCGGAGTCAGAGAGCTCGAGCCGCTCGCGTATGAACGCGAACTCGGCCCACTCGGCCGCCGCCAGCAGCGCCACAATGGCCAGGCGCGTACTGGGATGGATGAGCTCGTCGAAGCGGGCCTCGGTCATCGGCCGGGGTCGCGCGCCACCCGGCGCCGGACCGAAGCCAGCAACTGTGGGCCCCCGAGCACGATGATCACGGCGACGAAGATGCTCGTGATCGTCACGGGATGATTCGCGCCGTCGGCGTTGACCGCCACCGCCCCGGCGATGGTGAGTAACGCGCAGGCGACGACGCCGCCCAGGACGAGACGGGCCGTCTGCTTCCCGCTCAGCTCACGGCTCACGCTGACCTGGTGTGACCGGTGGCGGCCATCGACAACGCGAGGGGCGACGGTGGAGTGCACGGCGCCGAACAGCAGTGTGGCCGCGGTGGTCAGCCACGCATGCTTGAGATCGGTGATGAAGCCGAGCGCGATCCAGCCCAGGGCGAGGCCGAACCAGTACCAGCGGGGCAGGTCGATCTGATCGATGACCTGCCGCCGGCCCCGGTCCACCGAATCCAGCGCGGCGCGCGCTTCGTTGGCAGTGACGTGTGGTTCCATGGTGCATCAACTTTCCTAGTGGGAAAGCGAGCGTATGCTTTCCCGCCGGGAAAGTCAAGGAGCGATGAGGTGGAAGACCTCAGTCGCGAAGTCGCCGCTGTCGTCGGGGTGGCCGTAGACCTCCCAGACCACGCCGGTCCTCTGCAGGCCGTGCGCGCGGGCATAGTCGCGGACGGCGTCGTGGGCTGTGCCGATCTGGCCCGGGTCACCACGGTGCGTCGAGGCTCGACCTCCACCAGCGCGATGCCGTCGTCTGCCATGGCTGGCGGCACTCCACCCGGGGGGCTACGCGTTGTGAACGATGAGGTACGCGCCGACGGCGATGAGCACGACGGCCAGGAGGGAGCGCAGGCGCTCGGTGGAAACGGCATGCGCGACCCGCCAGCCGGCCAGCGCGCCCGCGAGCAGCGGCACCCCGACAACCGGCACCAGCGGCCAGGCGATGGCCCCGCGCAGGGCATAGCCGACCGTGGCCACTCCGGCGATGACGATCGACTGGGCCTGGGCGGCGCCCAGCGCCGGCAGCATCGGGGCGCCGAGGGAGATGAGCAGCGGCACGCTGAGGAGCTGACCACCCAAGCCGAACAGCCCGCTGACGACGGCCACCGTGAGGCCGAGCGGGAGGACGATGCGCGCTGCCGGCGTGGCGTGGGGTGCCGCGGTCCCGGACGCGGAAGCGGGCTCGCCGCGGCGTTGGCGCTCGCGGAGGTACAGGAGCGCGCCGATTGCGCCGACGCACACACCCAGGAGGATTCCGAACGCTCCGCCCGACACCTGCGCGTTGACCAGCACCCCGAGCGGTGTCCCGACGACGGCCGCGACGATGAGGACCAGGGCCATGCGCTGGGTGTCACGGCCGCGCAGCTGTCCCGAGCGCGCGAAGGCCCCGGTGCCCAGCACCGCACTGCCCACGTTGGCCGCGATCGCGGTGCCGCTGATCGCCGCCGGCGGCAGACCGGAGAGGAGGAACAGCCCGATCGTCACCAGCACGCCGCCGGGGCCGAGCGCCGTGGTGCCCACCCCCCCGGCGAAGCCGAACACGGCCAGCAGGATCAGCGTGCCGGCGGCGAGATGGTCGGCGCTGTGGGTGAGCCCGGCGGCGGCGAACGCCATCACGCGCCGGGCGTCGGTGGACGCGCGGGCAGCCCTGACCGGGGACGATCATCGCGGCCGTGCGCGCGTGCAACATAAGCCCGCATCGAGGCGTTAACTTGACACACGTCCGCTCGAGGCCCTTCAAGCCCTTCTGACCCCCACCGCGATCAAGACCGACGATGAGCTGCCGACTACTGACGACATGACCAGTCGCGAGCTCATCATCCTCGCCGGCCTCGCCATGGCCGCATGGGGCCACCTGCTCGTCCACCAGCTGTTCGGCGTGGCCACCGCGTGGGTCTGGATCGACGAACGCTTCCCGCCGACGTGGCGCTCCTCGCCGAGGTTCGCCGGTGCGTGCCTGCTGGCCCTGGGCACCGTGTGTGTGCTGATCCCGGCGCTGGCCTGACCCTCAGCCGCCGCCGGTATGGCGGCACCCGATGTGGGCTGCCCCGCCCACCGGGGTGGGCGACGGTTCTCACCCCGTGTACTCATCGCGTCGCTGACCCGCACCACCTGAGCGCGCGCGGCAATCCCTCCCAGCGGCGTCCTAGGCTGGACCTATGACTCAGACATCGTTTCTCGGCGACAAGCCCATCGGTCGGATCGGGTTTGGCGCCATGCAGCTCGCCGGGCCGGGCGTGTTCGGTCCGCCGCGCGATCCCGACGCGGCCCGCGCCGTCCTGCGCCGCGCCATCGAGCTCGGCATCGACCACATCGACACCTCCCAGTACTACGGGCCCGATGTCGTCAACGACCTCATCCGAGAGGCGTTGCACCCCTACCCGGAGAACCTCAAGCTCGTCACCAAGGTGGGCGCGCGGCGCGACGACAAGGGCGCCTGGCTCCCGGCCCTCACCCCCGCTGAGCTGCGCCAGGGCGTCGAGGACAACCTGCGCGCGCTGCGCGTCGAGCGAATGGACCTGGTCAACCTCCGGGTCGCCGACGACGCCGGTGGGCCCAGCGAGCCGACGGCGGAGCAGGTCGGCACGCTTCAGGACCTGCAGCGGGAGGGGAAGCTCGATCTCATCGGCGTCTCCAACGTCACGCTGGACGGTCTTGAGAGCGCAGCCGAGATGACCGAGCTCGGCGAGGTCCAGAACGCCTACAGCGTCATGGATCGCTCCCACGAGGCGCTCGTCGACTTCTGCCGTGAGCGCGAGATCGCCTTCGTGCCCTTCTTCCCGCTGGGCTCGGCCTTCGCCGGCGGCCCGCAGAAGCTCGCCCAGGACCCGGCCGTGGCGGAGGTCGCGGCCAAGCACGATGTCACGCCGTCACAGGTGGCGCTGGCGTGGCTGCTGGCTCGCTATGACCGGATCCTGCTCATCCCCGGCACGACGTCCGTCGCGCATCTTGAGGAGAACCTGGCAGCGGGGGACGTGGCGCTGGACGCCGGCGATCTGGCCACGCTGGATTCCGTGGGACAGGCGGGGCCCGCGCACCGCTGACGCGCCGGCTGGCCGGAAAGCCGATGCCCCCAAGGGCGTTCAATCGTATGAACGCCGAGTGATCGCTCCTGCCCATTGCGGTTTTCCCTGCGCAGGAGCATGATCTACAGATCCTCGGGGGCATCCGAGATCCATACCTCTTTCACGGAAGAAGGGGACACATGGCTCAGCATCATCATCAGCCAGTCGAATTCCAGATCAAGCTGGCGGCTGCCGTCGTGGCAGCCGCTTTGGTTCAGGCACCGCTTCGGTTCGCCGCCTACGCGTTGATGCTGCAACGTTCGCGCCGCGCGTACCCGCAGCTGTTTGACGGGCATGCGGCGGCGGCCGCGGTCGCGGCCTGCCTGGACGAGTACCAGCGCGAGGTGGCGACCTAACGGCCGCCGGCCCGCGCGAGGCCTCACCACAACCGCCGCCGCGGTGGCTTCAGCCCGAGATGGGCACGGCCACCGCGGCGGTGGATTCGCGCACGACGAGCTTGGTCGCCAACTCCACGTGCAGCGCCTCGATCCGCTGGTTCTGGAGCAGGCGCACGAGCAGCGCCACCGCCATCCGGCCCATCTCGGCCAGCGGCTGGCGCACGGTGGTGAGGGTCGGGGTGACGATGGAGGCCTCGAAGGTGTCGTCGAAGCCGACGACGGAGAGGTCTTGAGGGATACGGATCCCTCGGGCCCGCGCCGCCTGCATGGCGCCGATCGCCAACATGTCGTTGAACGCGAAGATCGCCGTTGGGGGATGGGGGAGCTCGAGCAGGGCCTCCGTCGCCTGGAGACCCCCCCGGTCTGAGAAGTCGGACTCCACCTCCAGCTCGGGATCGGGCATCACGCCCACGGCGGCCAGCGCCGCCCGGTAACCGCGCAGGCGCTCCTCCGTCGCGATCCAGCCCCGCGGTCCGCCGATGGCGGCGATGCGACGGTGACCGAGGCTCAGCAGGTGCTCGACGGCCTCGCTCGCCCCCGAGGTGTGCGCCGCGGACACCGTGGGCACGCGCTCGTCGGGCGACTGGTGGGGGTCGATGATGACGAAGGGGTAGCCGTGCTCGTGCAGCGCCGACAGCTCTTCGCTGGACTCCTCGGGGAGGATCAGGACGGCGCCGTCCGTGGTCCCGTGCATGAGGCGCTCCAGCAGCGTCACTTCCCGCTCGTGCTCGTGATGGGTGGGGCACAGGACCATGCGCATGTCGTGCTCGTACAGCGCCTCGCCGGCCCCGTCGAGGATCACCGAGAAGTAGGAATGATGGACGACCGGCGACATCACGCCGACCAGACCGGTGCGGCCGCCCGACAGCGCGCGGGCGGTGCGGTTGGTGCTGTAGCCGTGCTCGCGCACAACCCGCATGACCGCCTTTCGCGCCTTCTCGGAGACCTCGGCACGCCCGTTGATGACCCGCGACACCGTCGCCGTCGACACGCCGGCGAGGTCGGCGACCTCCCGGATGGTCAGGCGGACCGAACGTCCGTTGCCGCTTCCGTCGTTGACGGCTTCCATGGAACGAGATTGAATCACATTATGAAACGTTACGGCAAGCGCGACAGGATAAATCGTTGCACCTCTCCTCGAAAATGCGTGACTTTCCAAGGACAGTAGACGCTTGACATGGCTGCAATTGTTCCGTTACCGTTTACATTCAGCACGGGTCTGGGCCGTTCTGAGAGAGTGAGAGAGGAGACGGTCGGTGCGGTTCATCCTGCGAAGGCTGGCGTTCTACCTCGTCGCGGCGTGGTTCGCGATAACGATCAACTTCGCGATCCCGCGGGTGATGCCGGGCAACGCCGTCGACACGATGCTGGCCAAGTTCCCCCAGCTCGACGCCTCGTCGCTGAAGGCTCTGGAGGCACAGTTCGGGACCCACGCCCACGGCAGCATCCTCAGTCAGTACTTCTCCTACCTCGGCGATGTGGCTCACGGCAACCTTGGCCTGTCGGTGGGGCAGTACCCGTCAACGGTGACGTCGATCCTGGGCCAGACGCTGCCCTGGACGCTGATCCTCGTCGGCACCGCCACCCTCCTCAGCTTCGGGCTCGGAACGCTGCTGGGCATCGTCGCCGCGTGGCGGCGCGGCGGCTGGCTGGACCGCTCGCTGCCGGCCTTCACCTTCCTGCAGGCGACCCCCTACTTCTTCCTCGCCCTCATCGTCATCCAGCTGTTCGCGCTGGACTGGCGGCTGTTCCCGTTCGGACAGGGCTACGACCTCGGACTCCAGCCGGGGTTCAACTGGGCCTTCATCTCCAGCGCCATCGCGCATTCAGTGCTGCCGGCCTCGACGATCATCCTCACCGCGATCGGCGGCTGGATGCTGCAGATGCGCAACGTGATGCTGACGACGATCTCCGAGGACTACATCCTCGTCGCCCAGGCCAAGGGCCTCTCGCCGCGGCGGATCATGTTCACCTACGGCGCGCGCAACGCGATCCTGCCCAACATCGCCGGGTTCGCGCTGTCGCTGGGCTTCGTCGTCGCGGGGGCGCTGGTGATGGAGATCGTCTTCTCCTACCCCGGGATCGGCCTGACCCTGTTCAACGCCGTCACCTCCAACGACTATCCGCTGCTGCAGGGCATCTTCCTGGTCATCTCGCTCACGGTGCTGCTGGCCTCGCTGCTGGCCGACGTCGTGTACGTGCTGGCTGATCCGCGGGTCCGGTCAGAAGCGGCGTATTGATGTCGGCGCTCAGCTCACCGCTCGCTTCCGGGCCCGACGGTGTCGTCCTCGAGGTGCCCGAGGCGATCGTGGGCCGGCGCCGCGGCGTGCTGCGCAGCCTGCCGCTCAAGGCCAAGGTGGGCGGGGTGATCCTCGGCGTCTTCATTGTCATCGCGATCCTGGGCCCGTGGCTGGCGCCGTTTGACCCGTCGGCCACGACCACCGCCCAGGCGCTGCCGCTGGGCCCGACCTCGAGCCACGTGCTCGGCACCACCGCCACCGGCCAGGACGTCCTCTCGCAGCTGCTGGCGGGGACGCGCGCGACCGTCGTGCTGGGGTTGCTCACCGGAGCCATCGCCACCCTGCTGTCGGTCCTGGTCGGTACCTCGGCGGGCTTCCTGGGCGGGCTCGCCGACGAGGGCCTGTCGCTGGTCGCCAACATCTTCCTGGTCCTGCCGGCACTGCCACTGCTCGTGGTCATCCTCGGCTACCTGCCCCACTCGGGCCAGCTCCCCACGGCCATCGTCCTCAGCGCGCTCGGGTGGCCGTGGGGCGCCCGCGTCATCCGAGCCCAGACGCTGTCGCTGCGCCGGCGCGACTATGTCGCCGCGGCCCGCGAAGTGGGAGAGCCGACGTGGCGGATCGTCGTATTCGAGCTGCTGCCCAACCAGATCGGCCTCATCGCCGCCAGCTTCGTCGGCACCGTGCTCTACGCGATTCTCACCTCGGTGGCGCTGGCCTTCCTCGGCGTCGCCGACGTCTCGAGCTGGAGCTACGGGACGATCCTCTACTGGGCGCAGAACGGCAACGCCGTCCAGCTCGGCGCCTGGTGGTGGTATGTCCCGCCCGGCGTGTGCGCCGCGATGCTGGGCACCAGCCTGGTCCTGCTCAACTTCGGGCTCGACGAGCTGGGCAACCCGCGCCTGCGCGCCGCCGGCCGGGAGCTGCGGGTCGGCCGTCGCGTATGGCGTCCATCCGACCCCACCCCCGTGCTGCGCGACCAGAGGGCTGCGCGATGACCCAGCCCCTGCTCGACATCCGCGGCCTCTCGATCGCCTACCGGGGACCTGACGGGGACACCCGCGCCGTGCGCGGAGTGGACCTGGCCCTGCACCCTGGCAGCATTGTGGGCCTGGCAGGCGAGAGCGGCTGTGGCAAGTCGACGCTCGCCTACGGTTCGGTGAGGCTCCTGCGCCCGCCGGCGGTCATCACCGGCGGTAGCGTCACCTATCACGGCCGGCGTATCGCCGGCGGCAGCTTCGATGTGCTGGGCGCGAGCGCGGGGCAGCTGCGCACGCTGCGCTGGCGGGAGATAGCGATCGTGTTCCAGAGCGCGATGAACGCGCTCAACCCGGTGCTCCGGATCGGCGAGCAGCTCCTCGATGCCCTCCGGGCCCACATCCCCGCGCCCGAGGAGCAGCAGCGCGCCCGCGCCGCCGAGATGCTCGAGCTCGTCGGAATCCCCATCGCCCGACTGCGCAGCTACCCGCACGAGCTCTCGGGCGGGATGCGCCAGCGGGTCATGATCGCGATGGCCCTGGCCGTCGAGCCCGAGGTGGTGATCCTGGACGAGCCCACCACCGGGCTCGACGTCGTGGTCCAGCGCGAGATCCTGCGCCAGGTGTTCGAGCTCAAGGACCGGCTGGGCTTCTCGGTCCTGTTCATCACTCACGACCTGTCGCTGCTGCTGGAGGTCGCCGACCGCGTGGTGATCATGTACGCCGGGCAGGTCCTGGAGTCCGCGCCGACCCAGGAGCTGCGCATCGGCGCCGCCCATCCCTACACGCGCGGGCTGCTCGGCTCGTTCCCGCGCCTGCGCGGCGAGCGCCGCCACCTGACCGGGATTCCCGGTTCGCCGCCGGATCTGCGCGGCGAGCAGGCCGGGTGCCCGTT
>JBAQGP010000555.1:0-2120 GCA_049287845.1 Solirubrobacteraceae bacterium
GGGCTCCGGGCCGGGGCGTCCGGCGCCAGATCCGGTGGACGATCCTTCGCTCACGGTCGGCTCATCATAGGCAGCGCATGGGGCGTCGCGCCCGTGTCCGTGGCGCCTCACCCCCCGGATGGTGGGTAGGCTTGAACACGATGATCAGCACCAACCAGCTCAAGAACGGCAATCACATCGAGGTCGACGGAGTGGTCTACAAGGTCCTCGAGTTCCAGCACGTCAACCCCGGCAAGGGCGCCGCGTTCGTCCGGACCAAGCTCAAGCGCGCCTCGGATGGCAACGTCATCGACAAGACCTTCCGTGCGGGCGAGAAGTTCCGCTCCATCCGCACCGAGGTGCGGCGGATGCAGTTCCTGTACTCCGACGGCACCGACGCGCACTTCATGGACTCCGAGAGCTACGAGCAGATCACCGTGCCGCAGGCCTCGCTGGAGGAGGAGCTGCGCTGGACCAAGCCCAACGACGAGGTCGAGCTGCTCCTCATCGACAGCCAGCCCGGCGGGCTCCAACTCCCGAGCGCCGTGGACCTGGAGGTCACCGAGACCGAGCCCGGCCTGCGCGGCGACACCGCCTCGGGCGGGGGCAACAAGCCCGCCACGCTCGAGACCGGGGCCACCATCCAGGTGCCGCTGTTCGTCAACATCGGAGACCGGGTGCGGGTCGACACCCGCTCCGCGAAGTACCTCTCGCGCGCCTAGCGTTTCCCCCCGGGGCGGGCGAGAAGGGACGCGGGGGTCCTTTTCGCACAGGCGTCAGGCCGGCTCGCGCCCTCGGAACACCTCGGCCAGGGCGACGGCCGTGGCCACCCCGGCGTTGAGGCTCTCCAGGCCGTCCTGCCCCCCCGGGATCCGGACCAGCGCGTCGCACAGCTGCTTGGTGCGCTGGCGCAGGCCCTCGCCCTCGGCGCCGACGACGAGGACGGTCTTGGCGTCGAACTCGGTCTGGGCCAGGGTGCGCTCACCGTGCTCGTCCAGGCCGTAGATCCAGAAGCCCAGTCCCTTGAGGATCTCCAGGCTGCGGGCCAGGTTGGTGATGCGGAAGATGCGCACCAGCTCGGCGCCTCCAACGGCAACGCGGGCCACCAGCGGCGACACCTCGGCGGCCCGGTTCTTGAGAATGAGCGCGGCGTCGACGCCGAAGAACGCGGCGCTGCGCAGGATCGTGCCGAGGTTCTGGGGATCGGAGATCTGGTCCAGAGCGAGCACGACGTGAGCGTCGGCCAGCTCATCCAGGGCGGCCTCGGTGCGGATCGGGCGGGGCTGGGTGAGGGCGACGATCCCCTGGTGCTTGTCGTCGTCGGACACGCCGCCGACGCGGCGAAACTCGGGCCATGGCAGGAGCTCGGGCTCGATGCCGCCGGCCCGGGCCAGCTCGATGAGATCCTTGTGGTAGGCCTCCTTGCCGGCGATCACCAGACGCTCCACCGACTGCGGACGGGTGAGCAGAACCGCGCGTACAGAGTGCTTGCCGAACACCTTGTCCATGGCGAGGACGGTATCGCGCGGCTGGCGGCGCCGCGGACGCAGAGGCTGGCACTCTTAACATGAGAGTGCCAAGTTGGCCTTGAATCGCCCTGAACGCGAGCTATAGTGCTTCTCGCGCTGGCACTCTGTGTACGCGAGTGCCAAGCACCGTAGTTCGCACACTTCTACCGGAGGTCGGATCATATGAAGCTCAAGCCCCTCGGCGATCGCCTGATCGTACGGGCCATCGAGGAGGAGGAGACCACGGCAAGTGGGATCGTCCTGCCCGATACCGCCAAGGAGAAGCCCCAGAAGGGCAAGGTCCTGGCCGTAGGTGACGGCAAGGTCAACGAGGACACCGGCAAGCGCACGCCGCTTGATGTCGCCGAAGGCGACGAGGTCCTCTACAGCAAGTACGGCGGCACCGAGATCAAGGTGGACGGTGAGGAGCTGCTCGTCCTCCGCGAGTCCGACGTGCTGGCCAAGGTCCAGTAGCACCCCTTTTCGCCAACTAGGAGAACCAGAGAACACATGGCACATAAGGAACTGAAGTACGAGGCGGAGGCCCGCAAGGCGCTCGAGCAGGGCGTCGACGCGGTAGCCAACGCAGTCAAGGTCACGCTGGGCCCCAGGGGCCGCTATGTCGTCCTTGAC
>JBAQGP010000556.1:0-5499 GCA_049287845.1 Solirubrobacteraceae bacterium
GGCCGCGGGTGTGCCGGCGACCACCGGGGGCGCCGAGTCGGGCGGCGGGGGCGTCCCCGGTACCACCCGGATGATCCGGAAGCGCAGTACGGCGTCATCGATGCGCAGGGTGTGCGAGAGGCCCTCCAGCAGGGCCGTGGGCCCGGTGAACTGGAACAGGTGGTACTCGCCCTCGGCCTGATGGTTGATCTCATAGGCCAGCGGCCGGTTGTGCCAGTCGTCGTTGCGCTCGACGGCGCCGCCCCCGCTCGTGATCTGCGCCTCGACATCGGCGAGGATCTTGGCGCGGCGCTCGTCCTCGGCCGTCGTCGAGAGGACCAGCATCAGGTCGTAGAGGCGTACTTGCTCAGGCATGGAAAACCGCCCACGAGGGGCGGGCGCCGACTATAGCGTGTGCCGCCGGGCCCGCGCCTGTCACCATCGACCCGTGCCCGCCAAGCCGACCGCCGTTCCGCTCGCTGACCTCAACGTGGTCGAGTGCCCCGACGCCGTGCACTGGGAGCGCTGGCTGGAGGCGCACCACGCCGAGGCCGCGGACGCGTGGGTCAAGATCGCCAAGAAGGGCTCCGGCGTCACCACCGTCCACTACCCCGAGGTGCTGGACACGGCCATCTGCTTTGGCTGGATCGACGCCGTGCGCCGGCCGCTGGATGACACCTACTTCCTGCAGCGCTTCACGCCGCGCGGGGCGCGCAGCAAGTGGTCGCAGGTCAACCGCGAGAAGGCGCTTGCCCTCACCGCCGCCGGGCGCATGCGGCCCGCGGGGCACGCCCAGATCCAGGCGGCGCAGGCCGACGGCCGCTGGGACGCTGCGTACGAACCCCAGAGCCGCGCCTCCATCCCCGACGACTTCCAGAAGGCTCTCGACGCCGAGCCGAAAGCCATGGCGTTCTTCGCCACGCTCAAGGGCCAGCGGCGCTACGCCTTCCTCTACCGCCTGCACAACGTCAAGACCCAGACGGCGCGCGACCGACGGATCGCCACGTACATCGAGCTGCTGCGCGAGGGCAGGACCCTCAACTGATGTCCCCGTCGCCCCTCCCGGGGGCGGACCTCACACCTCACACCGCGCTCTGGCGGCTGGTCTCCTTGGCGCGGATATCGGCGAGCTGCTCGTCGATCCAGTCCCCCGGGTCGCGCGCCGTGACGATCGAGATCAGGCCTTCGTGCCGTCGCTTGCGCTCGTCGATGGGCATCGTCAGCGCGGCGTGGATGGAGTCGGCCAGCTCCTGGATGTCGAACGGGTTGACCGATAGCGCGTACTCGCCGAGCTCCTCGTGAGCGCCGGTGTTCTCTGACAGCACCGACACGCCGGCGCGCTCGTTGACCATGGGCCCCTCCTTCGCGACGAGGTTCATGCCGTCGAACATCGCGTTGACCATGAGCATGTCGTAGTGCTTGTAGGCGGCCACCGCCTCCTCGAGGTCGTCGCGGAGCTTGAGCTGGATCGGCATCCAGTCCGGCGACCCGTGGCGATGGTTGACGACCGCCACCACCGCCTCGATCCGTTCCAGGTACTCCGCGTACTCGGGAACGTCGGTCCGCGACGGCATGAGCTGGGCGATGAACGTGACCTTCTCCCGGAACTCCGGATGCTGCTCCAGGAAGGTGTCGAAGGCGCTGAAGCCGCGCAGGACGTTCTTGCTCAGGTCGGCACGGTCGACGCGGAGGATGAGATGGTCGCGCCGCCGGCGCAGCAGCTCTGACTCGAACTCCTCCACCCGGGGACGAGCCGCGACGGCCTGGATGGCGCTCGAGTCGATCGGCAGCGGGTAGGCGCGGACCCACACCTCGCGATCCTCCACCTTGACCACCCCAGCCTCGTGGTCGACGTCCAGCCCCATCAGATCCTCGCAGCACTGGAGGAAGTTCCGGCGGTAGGAGCGCGTGTGGAATCCGATGATGTCGTTGGAGAGGATCCCGTTGTAGATGTCGTGCCGGATCGGCGTCGGCAGCACGCGCCAGGAGTCCGACTGGCTCCACGGGATGTGGACGAAGTGATGCAGGAACACGTCGGGTCGCTTGCGGCGGATGAGCGCCGGCAGGACGTACAGGTGGTAGTCGTGGACCATGACGACCGGCTTGTCGATGTTCTCGATCTCCTCGAGCACCGCGTGCGCCAGATCCTCGTTGACCGCGCTGTAGCCGAACTCGTAGGCCTCGGTCTCATTGCGGCGGATGTCCGGGGCGTTGGAGAGGTCCCAGAGGTAGTGCTGGATGAACCACAACAGCGGGTTGGCGATGATGTTGTAGAAGCCGTCGTAGGCGTCGGCATCGGAGGCGACGAGCTTGACGCGGTATTCGCCCCCCTCGGGGGCGGTGACCGGGAACGGCCGTCCATCGTTGCGCTGGGCCTCGGCCACGTCTTCGTCGGTCATCGCCGACGCCACCCAAGTCACCGGGCGATGGGAGGCCAGGCCAATGAGCGCGGTGACCAGTCCTCCGGTTCCCCGCTTGATCTCGCCACCCTCCTGGAAGGTGACGGGCCCGCGATTTGAGACGAGGACGAGTGGCGTATCGGCTGGCATGTGTCCAGGTAGACGATAACCGGCCCGCGCCCGAACATACTCCACCCAATCTGTGAACTTGTTAGCGTTGCGTCCTCGCCGCCCCGCAAAGGAGACACGATCGTGAGCACCACCGACGACCTGCTGGCCAACAACGCGAGCTACGTGGCGTCGTTTGACAAGGCCGATCTACCGCTGCCGCCGGCCCGCAAGGTGGCCGTCGTCGCGTGCATGGACGCCCGTCTGAACGTCTACGGCATGCTCGGGCTCACGGAGGGCGACGCCCACGTGATCCGCAACGCCGGCGGGGTCGTCACCGACGACACGATCCGCTCCCTGGCCATCTCCCAGCGTCTGCTGGGCACCCAGGAGATCATCCTCGTCCACCACACCGGCTGCGGGATGCTCACCTTCACCGACGACGAGTTCAAGGCCGCGATCGAGAAGGACACCGGGATCAGGCCGTCGTGGGCCGCCGAGGCTTTCGGGGACCTCGACGGGGACGTGCGCCAATCGATCGCTCGCATCAAGGCCTCGCCGTTTGTCCCCAAAACCGACGCGGTGCGCGGCTTCGTCTACGAGGTCGAGACCGGCCGCCTGCGCGAGGTCTCATGATGGCCTGAGTCCGCGGCCGTTACCGTTGACCTGGCCATGGCTGAGCACGACGTCATCGTGATCGGCGCCGGGCCGGCGGGGGAGGTCTGCGCCGGGCGGGCCGCGGAGGAGGGCCTCGATGTCGCCCTCATCGAGCGCGAGCTCGTCGGCGGGGAGTGCGCCTACTGGGCGTGCATGCCCTCCAAGGCGCTGCTGCGCCCGGCGCAGCTTCTGGCCGAGGTCCGACGCGTCCCGGGCGCCGCACAGGCCGTGACGGGCGCCCTGGACCCGGCCGTAGTGCTGGCTCGCCGCGACGAGGTCATCCACGACCTCGACGACGCCGCTCAGCTCCCGTGGGTCAAAGACCGCGAGATCACGCTCTACCGTGGCCACGCCCGGATCGAGGGCGAGCGACGGGTGCGGGTCGGCGACCAGGTCCACCGCGCCCGTCGGGCAGTGGTGATCGCCGCCGGCAGCGGCGCGGTCATCCCGCCCGTCGCGGGCCTGCAGGACATCGCCCCCTGGACCAATCGCCAGGGCACCACCGCGAGGACCGTCCCGCGACGGCTCACCGTCCTGGGTGGCGGCGCGGTGGGGTGCGAGCTCGCCCAGGCGTGGGCGTCGCTGGGCGCGGCCGTCACCCTGGTCGAGGCCGAGCCGGCGCTGATCGGGGGTGAGGAGCCGTTCGTGGGCGAGCAGCTCGCCGAGGCCCTGCGGGCCCACGGGGTCGACGTGAAGCTGGACGTACAGGCCAGCCGGGCGCAGCGCAGCGACGCCGGTGAGTTCACGCTGACCCTTGCGAACGGGGACGCCGTCTCCTCAGACGAGCTGCTCGTCGCCGTCGGACGCAAGCCCCACACCGATGACCTCGGTCTGGAGACCGTCGGCCTCGAGCCTGGGGCCACGATCACGGTCGACGCTCATATGCGCGTGCCCGGCCCCGCCCGCCGCGACTGGCTCTACGCCATCGGCGACGTCAACGGCCGGGCGCTGCTCACCCAGGCGGCCAAGTACCACGCGATGGTCGCCGTGGCCAACATCTCACATCGCGAGGCCACCGCTGATTGGGACGGCCCGCTCACCCCGCGCGTGGTCTTCACCGACCCCCAGATCGCGGCCGTGGGACAGACGCTGAGCCGGGCGCTCGATGCCGGCATCGCGGCCCGGGCGGTCGATGCCGACCTCGGTCGCACGCCCGGGGCGAGCTTCATCGGCAAGGGCGCACCGTCGGCGTGCCGCATCGTGGTCGACGAACAGCGCGAGGTGATGGTCGGCGCGACGTTCACGGGCCCCGAAGTGGCCGAGTCGCTGCATGCCGCGACCATCGCGATCGTCGGAGAGGTCCCGCTCACGCGGCTCGTCCACGCAATGCCGCCGTTCCCCACGCGCAGCGAGGTCTGGCTCCAGCTGCTTGACCCGTGGAAGCCGTGACCGGCGACCGACGCCTTGCGGCGCCCTCTCAGACGGGGATCTCCAGCGTGAACGTCGTCGCCCCCGCCGTCGTCTGGACCGAGAGCCGGCCTCGCATCCGGTCAGCCAGCTCGGAGGCGATGGCCAGGCCCAGCCCGGACCCCTGGGCATCGTCGGCGGTGTAGAAGGGCTCGAAGATCCGCGGCAGGGCGAGCCGCTCGATGCCCTCGCCGTCGTCGCGGACCGCGAGGCGCACGTGGCCGTTCTCATGCGCCGCGGTGACGACGATCTGGGTGCCCGGGGGCGTGTGGGTGAGCGCGTTGTCGATGAGGATCCGCATGATCTGGGCGACCCGGACCGGATCGCACTGGGCGTGAACCGGATCCCGCCCACCCGGCAACCGCAGCTCCAGCCGGCTGTCGTGCTGGGCCAGCGTGGGCTCGAACTCCCCGGAGACCGAACGCGTGAGCTCGCCGAGATCGACCTCCTCGGGCCGCAGCTCCAGTGAGCCGGCCTCGAGGCGCGACAGGTCCAGGAGGTCGACCGAGAGCTTTCCCAGACGCTGCACCTGGTCGCGCACCTGGTCCAGGAAGCGCCGCCGGGTCTCGGCGTCCAGCTCCTCGTCCTCGAGGAGCTCGACGAACCCGCCCAGTGAGAACACCGGCGTGCGCAGCTCGTGCGATGCCGTCGCGATGAACTTCTTGCGCGCCTGCTCGAGCTGCTGGAGCTGCTGCTGCATCTCGTTGAACGCCACCGCCAGCTGTCCGAGCTCGTCGGTGGAGTCGACCGGGATGGGGCGGCTGAAGTCGCCCGCGGCCACCTGCTTGGCCGCCAGCTCCAGCCGCTTGACCCTGCGAGCCAGCGCGCGGGCCACCAGGTAGCCCGCGATGAGCGCCAGCAACAGCGCGATCGCCCCCGCGACGAGGATCTCGTGGCGCACCGTCGAGACGGTGCGCATGACATCGGCCAGCGGCGCCGAGTACCCGAT
>JBAQGP010000557.1:0-10970 GCA_049287845.1 Solirubrobacteraceae bacterium
CCCGGCCGGCCCAAGTACGTGCTCACCGACAAGGGACGCGAGCTCGGGCCCGCCCTGATCGTGCTCATGAAATGGGGTGACCGCCACTACCCGACCCCCGGCGGCCCACCCCGACTCACCCTCCACGCCGGCTGCGGAGGCACCATCGGCCCAGACCTCCTGTGCGACCGGTGCGGCAAACACGCGGCACGCGGAGAGATCGAGCTCCCCCCGGGCCCAGGGGCCCCACACGGCGAGCACGCCGGACGGAACTATGCGAGCCGCTGAGGCGACTGATGGCGAGGCCCGGTAGCGTGCTCGCCATGTCGTGGCTTTCCGAAGCCTTCGTCCATCCCGAACGTGTCGAGCTTCCGACCGGCCACCATCTGCGCCCGATCCGCGAGAGCGACGTTGACATCGACTATCCCGCGGTGATGGGCTCGCGTGAGAGACTCTGGGCGAGGTTCGGGGGGATGTGGGGATGGCCGCCGGAGAACATGACCTACGAGGCGGATCGGCAAGATCTAGCTCGCCACGAGGCCGAGATCTCCGCGCACGTCACGTTCAACTATGCGGTCCTCAACCAGGACGAGACCGAGCTGCTCGGATGCGTCTACATCGATCCGCCGGGCGAGCGCACCCCGGATGGTGCCGACGCGCTGGTCTCATGGTGGGTGGTCGACAGCGAGCTCGGGGGCGATCTCGAACGGTCGCTGAACACGCTAGTCCCGAGCTGGCTGGCCGACAAATGGGGCTTTCACGCAGTGCACTACGCCCCCTGACCGACAAGATCACCGCTACCGCAACGGGCCAGTCGGCGCGCTGCGGGATGCCGGGAGACTCCTCAGCGGTATAACCGTGGTGCTGGACGCCCACGCCGAGCACGGGATGACCGCCGGGAGGCGCGCTCAGAATCCGTGGATGGCGCCGATGCGAATCCGCACCGGGACGCTGAAGCGCTGCGCGAACGACTCGGCTGCCATCCCCGCGCGCTCCCACTCGGTGGCGTACTTGGCCACCCATGCCGCATTCTCGGCGGCGCGCGGACCCGATTCGTCCACCTCGGCTGTGCCCGACAGCACGACGATGTCGCTGCCGTCCGCGTTGCCGCGAAAGTTCAACGCGACCTTCGGGTTGCGGGCGATGTTGCGGATCCGCGCGCCCGGCTGGCTGTACACCCACACGGTCTCGCCGCCGTCCCACAAAAACCCCACCGGCCGCGGGAGCGGCGCGCCGGACGGCGTCACGGTCGTCAACCACACGACCGTCTCCTCGCGCAGATGTCGCGCGACGCGCGCACCGAACTCGGTGCTCTCGTCGATCATGCGCCGATCCTAATGAGCGCGCGCCACGGCGTACGTGGGTCGATCGTCACCCGGACACCCCGACGTCGTCAACGGGTCTGGAATGATGCCGACATGAGCGGCGTCGACGAACCGGAGGCGGCAGGAACGCCCGTCGCGTGCACGTTGGGCCCCAACGACGGCGCGGCGCGGATGCGGCGGTGGGAGGTCCTGTCCAAGAAGGGCCATCCCGCTGCTCGTCGGCGCGGTCATCTGCTTGAGGTCCGCTACCAGCCCAAGCTCGGCCTCCGTGAGGAACTCGAAGCGCTCGCTGCCGCGGAGCGGCAGTGCTGCTCATTCGTGGCCTGGAATGTGAGTCAAGACCAGGACCACGTCGTGCTACGCGTCGCCGCCGATCCAGGCGCTCCCGATGACGTCGCCGCGATCGCCGCCCTGTTCGGAGCAGCCTGACCGCAAGGTCGCCGCGCCGATGCCGTGGGGCGATTGAGCCGAGCGACGTGGGAGGGGAGAGGCCGGTGTTCCACCTTGTGTTGATGTCAGGCACAGTGGCCCCGGTCTCCTTGGTCGAGCACGCGGCTCACAATGCGATGGACGATCCCGACGAGATCGAGCTTTTCCACGATCGCTGCAGCGACTTCATGCGCGAGCTTCTGGTGGCGCTGGCCGCCGCGCCTGATCACCCACGCGCGTTCCCTGAGATTGAAGACGAGCTCGCGTGGCCGCGCCGGCGCATCGCCAGGGTCCTCGGCGGTGTGTGGCATCTGCGCACGACTGAGTTCGGTGGCCGTCGGCCATATCGTTTCCTGGACGACCGCCGGTCGCAGTCCGGTCGCTGGGAGATGTGGATGGACAGCAATCAGGCGCATGCCATACGCGCCGCGAGCGACGACGGCCGGCCTTAGCGCGTTTGTGGGCAGGGGCTGACGGTGACTCGTGTAGAGTGCACATATGCAGTCTGCACAGAGAGCGCGCGTCGCGAACATGCTCGGTGGCCTCTCGGTCGCGATCAGCGACCGCGTTGGGGCCGGCAGCCGTGAAGCGGCGCTGGTGGCGCTTGACAGCCACTCCGATGTCTCGGTCGTTCATCTGAGCCGCGCTCTGGGACGATCGCACTCAGCGACCGTCCGGCTTATCGACGGACTCGTACGTGACGGCCTGGTCGCCCGTGAGGCGGGGCAAGACTCCCGCACCGTCGCGCTGCGGCTGACGGAGGCCGGGGAGACGGCTGCCGCCGAGATGCGCCGTACCCGGGCCGCGTGCTTGGACGAGCTCGTTGACGCTCTGAGCGAACAGGACGTCGCTGGTCTGGAGCTC
This sequence comes from Solirubrobacteraceae bacterium, assembly GCA_049287845.1. GTDB lineage: Bacteria > Actinomycetota > Thermoleophilia > Solirubrobacterales > Solirubrobacteraceae > Palsa-465. The sequence goes on from JBAQGP010000557.1 coordinate 2,598, forward strand.
GTTTTGGAGCGTCTGTTGGCGGCGAGCGCTCGCGATCGCGACAGTCGGTGGCGGACCTGCCGGCTGTGCGAGGAGTCGCGTTGTGAAAGCCTCGGCCGGCCGTGCCCTGTCGATGAGGCAGCCCCGCGGTGAACGCCAGCCGCCATGCCTGCAGCGTCCGCCGCGCCCGGGGCTTCGGAGGGCCGCTGGGCGTGGTGTCCCGGTAGCGACGGCATGGGCGTCATCCTCGGACTGATGGCGGCCTTGGCCTTCGGGACCTCTGACTTCGTGGCGGGGGCGGGCGGTCGACGCGCTGACGCGATTGCGATCACCGCGATCGCGCAGCCATTCGGGCTGTTGGCCGCGCTCGCGGGTGTCGTGATCCTAGGCGGGGGCTCGCCGACCCCCTCAGCGCTTGAGTGGGGGGCGCTGTCAGGCGTGGGCTCCGGCCTGGGAACGGTTGCGCTGTACTGGGGGCTGAGCGCCGGCGCGATGAACATCGTCTCGCCGCTGGCGGCGGTCATCAGCGCGGTCGTGCCGGCACTGGTGGGGGTGGCCCTCGGGGAGCGATTGTCGCTGCTGGCCCTCATCGGGATCGTGCTCGCGGTGCCGGCACTCACGCTGGTTTCTCTCGCCGGAGGGCAGACGCCCGCCGCGCGCGCATCCGCCGTCCCGGTCGCCGCGGGCCTGGCAGCCGGCGGTGGTTTTGCCCTCCTGTTCATCGGACTTGCTCGGGCCGGGACCACGGCCAGTGCGTGGCCTCTAGTGCCCGGACAGTCGATCGCGATCATCATCGTCCTGCTCTTCGTCGCCGCGCGCCGTCCCGCTCGATCAGCATGGCGCGCCTCGAGCCGCTGGGGGCTGGCCGCCGGGCCGTTGTCGGGGGCCGCGAACCTGCTCTACCTCGCGGCCACCGGCCAAGGACAACTAGCCGTCGTGGCCGTCCTCGCCGCGCTGTATCCCGCCGTCACCGTCGCGCTGGCCGCCGGACTGCTGCATGAAAGGATGGGACGCCTGCAGGCGGTCGGTCTGGTGATGGCGGCCGTATCCGTCGCGATGATCAGCGTCTGAACCATCACCACGCGTCCCTCGCCGCACCCTGGGCTGGCCCAGCGGGATGGGTTGAGCACAAGCCGTCAAGCCGTCAAGCCGGCGACGGTGCGCTCGAGCAGATCGGCAGACTTCTCCCTCAACCGTCGGCACTGCAGCGAAGCGCGCCGAAGGTCCCCCGGTGCAGAACGCGTTGACGCTCTAGCCGTCTCGATCCGGCTCTGGCAGATACCCACGCAGTAGCTGGGCCTCGCGCCGAAGCCGCTCGGCGATCTTGTCGCGTCCCAGCTCCTCGTACTCCTGCGCCGCCTGGGAGCGCTCGTCGGCCTGCGCGCGGACCACGGCCCGCACGTCGGCGTCGCTGAGGACTCGGCGCTCGGCTTCGGCGGAACCCACCCCGGCCGAAGCGCCGGCGATGTGCTCGCTGCTTTCATCGTGTCGTGAAGCCTCACAGACATCGACCGCTTCAGCGTTGTCAATCGCGGCGATGGCCGACCGCAGCGCGACGACAGCCACGTCATCTCGAGCCTTCATAGCGATGATCAGGTCACGACGGAGGCGGGTACGCATGCGCCAACCCTAGTCTCACGACCCGCCCCTAGCGGCACTGCGTGACCTGCGGTTGGCGTTCGACGATTGAGATGGGCTCAGCAATCGCTCTCGGGCGCTGCGATGGCCGGCAAGTCCGTCCGGTGCTGGACCCTACGCAAGACGCCGCGGTAGGGTTTCCCGCCGCCCAGGACCTCGGTGGAGAGGTGCGCGGCGATCAGACGTTGACGACATGCAACGCCGGGTGCGCGCGTGCGATCTGGTCGTAGTGGGCGTCTTGGGTCACGACAGGCAGTCCGTGCTCGACTGCGGTGGCAGCGATCAGGGCGTCGGTTAGCTTGACCATGCGGTGCACTCCCGCGGCGCGGCAGTCGGCCACGAGCCGGGCCCAGGCGGTCATGATCGCTTCGCTGATCGGGATTGGATCCGCGATGCGTGCGAGCGAGAGCGTGTCGGCTCGCCCGGCGCGTCTCGGCGGTGCCGGCGTTCAGCACACCGAGCTGGAGCTCGCCGAGGGTGACCAACGGTCTGGCCGGCTAGGAGGTCGAGCTCGGCCGACAGATCCGGGTCGGCGGCGCGGCGCTGCAGCTGCTCATGCAGGCCGGGTCCCGACAGCCACGCCATGAGCGCTGCTTTTCGCAGAACGCCGGCCGGGACCTCGCGAGCCGCTGTTCGTAGAGCGTTTCCGGCTGTCGCCATCAGTCAGCAGAGCGTGCGATAGGCGATCCGCCTGCGAACTGGGGCGTGTCAGCACCGATTGGTGATCCCTGGAATGCTTGCCGGGTGGATTACGTGAGGCTGGGCTGTTCGGGTCTGAAGGTGTCCCGGCTCGGCCTGGGGATGATGAGCTACGGGGATCCCACGGCTCAGTCCTGGGCGCTAGGGGAGGATCGGGCGGAGCCGATCGTGCGCCGAGCGGTCGAGATGGGCGTGACCTTCTTTGACACGGCCGACATGTACTCCGACGGCGCGAGCGAGGTCATTACGGGGCGCCTGCTCACCAGGCTGTTTGCGCGCCGGGAGGACTACGTTCTGGCGACGAAGGTCTTCTACCCGACCGGCTCTGGTGCCAACGACCGGGGGCTTTCTCGCAAGCACCTGCTCGCTTCGATCGAGGCCTCGCTGAAGCGGCTCGGTACCGACTACGTCGACCTCTACCAGGTCCACCGATTCGATCCCGAGACCCCTGTGGAGGAAACCGTGCAGGCCCTCGATGACATCGTGCGAGCGGGGAAGGCCCGCTACGTCGGTGTCTCGGCGATGTACGCGTGGCAGTTCGCCAAGCTGCAGATGGCGGCGGCCGCCGGTGGCTGGACGCGGTTTGTGGCGATGCAGAACCGCTACAACCTCGTCAATCGCGAGGACGAGCGCGAGCTGATCCCGCTGTGCCGCGATCTGGGCGTCGGCGTGATTCCCTACAGCCCGCTGGCGCGCGGATTGCTGGCCGGCACCAGGGAGCGCACCGGCGAGGCGCGCACGATCCGCGGCGCAGCCGCGGCCGGGAGCGATCGGCCGGTCGACTTCGACGTGCTCGATGTGGTCCGCGCGATCGCCGAGCGGCGCGGCGTGCCACCGGCCTGCGTGGCGCTGGCGTGGCTACTTTCACAGCCAGGTGTGACCGCGCCGATCATCGGCGCTACGTCGGAGGGCCACATCCAAGACGCCGCCGCCGCGCTGATGATCGCACTGGAAGACACTGAGGCGGCAGATCTCGAACGTCCGTACATCGCGCGCCTGCTGAGCGATTACTGAGCACCGCAGCTCCCGCCGGCCGAGCCGGAGAAATCCCGGTTGGCCCCTCACCTTGGGGGTATTTCCCGCGAATCGTCCAGCCGACCAAGGGAGCGCCATGCCCAAGGTGCCGCGTAAGTTGACCGATGACGCGATCAAGGTGCGTCAGTTGTCGCACTACCAGTTCAGTTGGGTGGCCGGAGAGCCTCAGGAGGCCGGCACGTTCACGCTGCAGCTGGTCCTCGACGAGGGTGCCTGGGAGGAGGTGGTTGCGGTGTCCGCTGAGGATGCTGAGGTGCTTCAGGGTCTGCTTGCCCGCGCTTCACCGGTCTACTACGACATCGATCGGCGCACGCTGATGTTCGGGACGCGGCCTCCAGGAAGCTGACCCGTCGGCTGAAAAAGTCACCACCTATCCGCCGGGTCTGATCGATCCTCACCGAGCGCCACCCGGGTGGAGCCCCGGCTGGATGGGGGTGACGAGCGCCGGACGCGTCGCCGCGAGTGTCGACTCGCGGATGAACGACGACTGGAGCTCCTCGTTTAGCGATGGCGCGAACTCGAGGAAGGCGTCGACGAGGGCAGGATCGAAATGGGTTCCTCTGTTGCGCTGGATCTCGGCGAGGGCGTCCTGACCCAGCCATGCCTCCTTGTAGGGACGTTTGGAGAGAAGCGCGTCATAGACGTCGACCACGGCGCAGATGCGGCCGACGAGCGGGATATCTTCGCCGCTGAGCCCCGCCGGGTATCCCGTACCGTCCCAACGCTCGTGGTGCGAGAGCGCGATCGTCTCCGCCATCTGAACCAGGGGGTTGTTTGAGCCGGCGAGCAGCCGGCCGCCGACCGTGGTGTGAGTCTTCATCGTCTGCCACTCGCCGGCATCGAGCGGTCCGTCCTTGAGCAGGATCGTGTCCGGGATGCCGATCTTGCCAACGTCGTGGGCGACGCTGGCGTGCATGAGCGTCTCGGCGTCGGCCGGGCTCCAGCCGATGTTGAGAGCAAGCCGACGGCAGAGCAGACCAATGCGGTGGACGTGCTCGCCAGTCTCGTGGTCACGCGAGTCCACCGCCTGGGCCAGGCGCTGGATGAGCTCCAGCTGACTTTCCCGGAGACGGCGCGAGAACGTGTTTCGTTCAGCGAACGCGCCGACGTAGCAGGCCGCGAGCATGCCGATCGTACCCAGCGCCCAGCCGGCGAAGGGATAGCTCACCACGAGCACCGTCCCCGCGTCGAAGGCGATCTGAGCGAGCGCCAGGTAGGCGATCGCCGCGCCGAAAGCGACGAGCGCGGAGCCGAGCAGCCGGAAGCGCAGTGATGCGAGTGGCGCAAGGCAGGCGCCGAGCAGGATCGCTGCCAGCGTCCACCAGCCGGGGGCCGGCTGCAGCGGATTGGCGTGCAGAGCGGTCCAAATCGCATTGGCCTGGACCTCGACGCCGGCCATCGGGGCCGCTCCCGTCGTCGAGGTGGGATGCACGTCCTGGAGGGTCGGCGCGGACGCTCCGACGACCACGACCTTGCCGGCGAACATGCGCGGATCGACGTGTCCGGCGTAGACGTCGGAGAACGAGACCGTCGGGATCGTGCCGGGGGGTCCGCGGAAGTCGATTAGCGCCGAGTCGTGTTGAAAGCGCGTGGGAGCGATGGATTTTCCGGCGGCGTGCACGGCGGCGACGGCGAAGCCGGGCAGCCCCAACATCGTGTCGGGGTATCGGCGGATGACGCCGCCCGCATCGGCGGGCAGGTTGGCGGCGGCGGCGACGGCATGGGCCTGGCGCAGATTCGCCTCGCCGCCGAGCACGTCGGTCCGCCCGGCGGTGTTGACGTCAGTCGTTGCCAGGACCACGTGACCGGCGTGGGTCACGGCGGAGAAGAGCTTCATGTCATCGATCGGGTCGGTCGGCTCTGTGAACTGCACGTCGTAGGCGATGACCCGGGCGCCGTCGGCGTGCAGCCGTGAGATCACGCGTGCGTCATCTCTCCGCGGGAACGGCCACTGCCGTTTGAGGTCTGAGAACGTGCGGTCGTCGATCGCCACGAGGACCACGCCTCGCGGGGTTCGGTCAGGGCCGCGCACGCCGAACCGCATGTCGATCGTGTCGTTCTCCAGCCGAGGCCACGCATTGAGGGCGTCGGCCACCACGCCGCCGACCATGGCGAGCACTGCCGCGATCAGGACCGCGGTGGTCTTTGGGGCGAGAGCTCGACGCAGCCGCCGCATCCGGAGCGCTCCTCTCCGCTCCTCAGCCGCGGGCGAGGTAGCTGTGGCCCGCCCGGACCAGCACCGTCCGGTGACGGCGGAGGTCTCGCACGCTGACCAGACCCTTCTTGACCCGGGTGAGCGTCCCGGTGCAGGTGTTGACCGTCTCCCACCAAGTGCCGCGCACCGTGGCGACGCTGTTGTTACCGCGCGTGCTGTACTGGCCATTATTGTCATGGGCCCACAGGCTCGGCGTGGCCGTGTGCGGGTGCTTCTTGGGGTGAGCGCGGGCCAGCATTGTCGCGACGTCCGCATGAGATGTCCGAGCCGGACAACTCAACCGGCCAGCGAGGGTGAACGTGGTCATCCCGCGCTGGGCGGACTGATGCAGAACGAAGCTCCCGCCCCACAAAATGGCTGATTGGGTTCGTCCCGCGCGGTTGAGAGCGGTGGTCACACGGACAGTGCCGTGATCCGCGTCGATGAGCGAGCCCATCGGGATGTTCCGGCTAGCGTGAAGGGGCTGGAGCAGCGACGAACCCGGCACTCTGACCAGGACCCTTCCGGAGAGCACGGCGGTCACCGCCGACCGGCTGAGCGCGGGCTGGACCGGCGGGAGTATGGGATCACCGGGGCCGATCGTCAATGTGGGCGACGAGGTGGTGGTGAAGGTCATATCGGCGCCGTAGCTCGTGCCCGCCTGGCAGCCGCCGCAGTCGCTGACGACCAGGCGATAGTGGTACGTGGTGTCCCCGAGCAGGCCGCCCACCGTCTGCACGACCGACTGCGGGGAGCTGCCGGTCCCGAGGGCGGCGTCGGCGGCCGGCGCTCTCTGACCGTAGGCCAGCGTCGCGCCCCAGTCGAAGTGGTAGGTGCTGGCCACGCCGCCGGGATTGGCCACTCCCGCGAGCCTGACGCTGGTCGGGGCCACGTACGCCGCCGGACTCGTGATTGCCGCCGGCGCGCCCGCGCTCGGCATGGCATGGCCGAGTGCTCCATGGTTGCCGTCCTCGGTGAACCACAGACTCCCATCCGCCACCGCCGTAATGGCGTTGGGCCGACTATTGACCTCCGGGGTGGCCTCTTCCGTGATCGCGCCGCTGGGGGTGATCCGCCCGATGCGTCCGGGGTTGCCGGACTCGGTGAACCAGAGGTTGCCGTCAGGGCCGGAGGTGATCGCGGTGGGCAGGCCGTTGGGCGTCAGGCCGGCCGAGAACTGGGTCACCGTCCCAGAGGGCGTCACGCGTGCGACCACGTTCGCGCCGGGCTCGGTCACCCACAGATTGCCGTCGGGCCCTTGAGCGATCCCGCTGGCAGGAGCGCTCAACCCGAGCAGCTCGCCGATCGACCCGCTCGGGCTGCGAATGCCCAGGCCGTCGATCGCCCACTCCGTGAACCATAGATCGCCGGCGGGTCCCGCGGTGATCGCACCCGGTTGGCGGTCGTGGGCCGGCAGCGGGTACTCGGAGATCGTCGCCGGCGGCGCGGCGGCGGTCGAATCCGCGGCCACCCGCAGAGGTGGACGGGTCTGGGGTGCTGACGCGCCGGAACGGCCGGGCGCGGCGAACGCCGTCCCGGCGCAGAGCATCACGCCAGCTGCGATACGGGCCGAACGCTTCGAAACGAACATTTCACTTCTATCGACTGATCGCCAGACCACTTGATCCGCGGATCTCACGCAGGACGGGTGTTCGAGTCAAGTGTGTTGAGGTGGTGTCAGCGTTCCGAGCTCGTGGTTGTGTGGGGTTGGCGGCTCAGGCCGCGTTGAGAGCGACAGACTCCTGTTTGGTTTGGTCTTGAGTGCGTGCGCCGTTCTCGCACTGCCGAGCGGCGGCATAGGCCACCGCCCGGATTACGCAAAAGCTGCCAATTGGTGGGCTAAGCCTATGCAACTACCGCGTTGGGCTCGGGGCTCGACCCGATCGTCGGTTAGTGTGCAAGTGTCGAGCGGATGGCCAGATTCCCTTGGGGACGAGGCGAAGCTGCTCGTGGGCTTGTTGGACGCTCCGGCGGCCCGATCCCCGACTACCAGGGCTGCTCACCCGCCCTTTCCGGACGAGGCATTCACGGAAGGCGCCCGGTTGCCCGGATGAGCTTCAGCAGCCCGCTTCAGAGACCGGCCCCGGCACCTGCGGGGCGCGCTCGAATCCGCATCGCTCGCCACGGGTCGATGGACGTGGTGAGCGGAATCGCGGCAACCATCTTTCGTAATGGCGACCCGCGGCGGTCGTCGTCAAATCGCGAGCGACATGGACGTCTTCGCTGCTCAGCTATGGAGACGGCCACGTGATTCATCTGCAGGCGCACCAGGCGGGCTCGTGGGCACGCCGGTAGCAGGAATGTCACTTATGTTCAATCCGCTCCGTGTCGCGCGTTGGTGGCGTGCCGGGGTTCTGCTCGCCTCCGGTGTCGCCTGTGCTGCTGTCCCGGCCGTGGCGAACGCGTCGGCCGTCAACCTCGCCTCCGCGAGCCCGTTCGTGGTCCTCGGCGCCTCCACTGTCACCAACACCGGTCCCACGGTGCTCAACGGCGACCTCGGGCTCGCGCCCGGAAACTCGCTTGTCGGTTTCGGGCCCCCCGCCGTCGTCAACGGGGCTACGCACGCCGGCGACGCCGTCGCCGGCACCGCACAGAACGACCTCACGACCGCCTACAACGCCGCGGCGAGTCAGCCGACCCCGGTCGGCAACGATCTGACGGGCCAGGATCTCGGCGGCCTGACACTGACGCCGGGCGCGTACAAGTTCTCATCCTCGGCCCAGCTGACCGGGCAGCTCACCCTGAATGCGCTTGGTAACGCCGATGCGCAGTTCGTCTTCGAGATCGGCAGCACGCTGACGACGGCGTCCGCGAGCTCGGTTTGGATG
>JBAQGP010000558.1:0-1741 GCA_049287845.1 Solirubrobacteraceae bacterium
TCTAATTGCGGTCGGACCTCACGGAAGAGCTGCCAGTCGGCGACGGAGTCGGGCAGGAAGCCTGAGCGCGACGGCTCGAGCGGCCAGCCGAGTCGCTTGGAGATCTCGACGGCGGTGCGGCGCAGGACCTCGGCGTAGAGCTCGTAGGACCCGGCTTCGATCTGCTGCTGGATCTCGTGGAACAGGGGCAGGAGCTCGTCGCGTTCGACAGTGAAACCGTCACGATCGGCCTCGGCGCTGAATGCCTCGAACGCGCCCGTATCCCAGTCGATCAGCGTCCCATAGACGTCGAAGGTGACAAATGAGACGTTTTTCGGTAGGGCCATCGAGGGCTGATGATGCCATGGCATCGCCATGCGGCGCTTCGTCGTCCCGTCACGTCGCCGCCGCACCGGAGTCATTAGAGTGGACCGCCGGCATGGATCTACTCGAGTATCAGGGCAAGCAGCTGTTTGCCCGCCACGGAGTGCCGGTTCCCGACGGTCAGCCGGCCCGCACGCTGGAGGACGCCGTCTCCGCGGCGGAGGCGATCGGCTACCCCTGCGCGATCAAGGCGCAGGTGCAGATCGGTGGCCGCGGCAAGCTGGGGGGGATCAAGATCGCCAACACCCGCGCTGAGGCCGAGGAGCACGCTCGGGACATACTCGGCATGGACATCCGCGGGCTCACCGTGCACGAGCTGTGGATCGAGGGCGCCTCGCAGATCGCGTCGGAGTACTACGCGTCGGTCGTCTTTGACCGCTCGGCCAAGGCGCCGCTGGTCATGCTCTCGACCAGGGGCGGGATGGACATCGAGCAGGTCTCCGAGGAGGATCCCGACGCCATCGCCAGCCTGCACGTCGACCCGCTGCTGGGCTTTCAGGACTTTCACGGCCGCCGGCTCGCCTACGAGGCCGGGGTCGACGCCGACGTGGTGCGCCCGGTGGGCGCGATGCTGGCCAAGCTCTACACGGTGTTCACCGCCGAGGAAGCGACGCTGGTCGAGGTCAACCCGCTGATCATCACCCCCGAGCGCGACGTCAAGGCCCTCGACGCCAAGGTCACGCTCGACGGCAACGCGCTCTATCGCCACGGCGAGAACGCGGCGCTGCGCGATCTCTCGGCCGAGGATCCCCAGGAGGTGATGGCCAAGGAGCGCGGCCTCACCTACGTCAAGCTCGACGGCGACATCGGCATCCTCGCCAACGGCGCCGGCCTCTCGATGTCCACCCTCGACGTCGTCGCCGAAGCGGGCGGCAGGCCCGCCAACTTCCTCGATGCCGGCGGCGGCTCGCGGGCTGATGCCATCACCGCGGCCGTCGAGGTGATCCTCTCCGACGACAAGGTCAAGGCGGTGCTGTTCAACATCTTCGGCGGCATCACCCGTTGCGACGAGGTCGCCAAGGGGTTGATCGAGGCCTTTGAGCAGATCGGGGCGGGCGGGCAGATCCCGTTCGTCGTGCGCCTCGACGGCACCAACGGCGACGAGGGCCGCAAGCTGCTCGCCGACGCCAGCCTCCCCAACGTCCACACCGAGTCCACCATGGACGGCGCCGCCGCCAAGGTCGTGGAGCTCGCCAAGGCGGCGTCAGCCGGATGACTCACGCCGCCGACCTACGAACGAGGCCGGATGCGGAGTGGAGGCGATCAGCGTGAGCATCCTCGTCGATGAGCAGACCAGGCTGTGCACCTCGGGCATCACCGGCCGCGAGGGCACCTTCCACTCGCTGCGCAACCGTGAGTACGGCACCCAGGTGGTGGC
>JBAQGP010000559.1:0-2010 GCA_049287845.1 Solirubrobacteraceae bacterium
ACCCCGGTCCGCGTCGACATAGAGGAGAGAGGACGAAGGAATGCTCAGGAATGGGTTGCGGTCGCGCACGACCGCGAAGCGGGGTACAGGACGGCGTCGTCTCGCGACAGCGGGCCTGGCCGCCATCACGGCAGTCGCCCTCATCGCCGGCGGTTGCGGATCGAGCAACTCGGGCGGCTCCAGTCCCGGCGCCACGCCGAGCCCCGGATCCAGCGCCAGCTCCACCGGCGCGTCCACCGCTTCGAGCGGCGGGGGCAAGTCGATCCTCATCGGCACCATCGCCGGCACCACCGGAGCCTACGGCTCCACCGGTGTCGCCATGGTCAACGGCGCCAAGCTCGCCGTGCAGGACATCAACGCCGCCGGCGGCGTCAACGGCCACAAGTTCAGCCTGACCACCGCCAACGACAACGCCTCGGCGACCGTCGCGTCCCAGGAGTACCAGAAGATGGTCTCCAACGGGGCGATCGCGATCACCGGCTCAGGCGACACGGGTCCGGCGACCGCCGCCATGTCGGGCCGCCTCCAGATCCCGGACATCGGCGTCGTCGACGACGCCGGCATCACGGTCTATCCCAAGGGCCCGAGCGCGGCGCCGCTGCCGTGGGCGTGGAGCTTCGGGCTCAACACCTTCGCCTGGGGCGCCAAGGACGCCGAGTACGCGCTGAAGAACTGCAAGTCTCTGGCCGTGCTGCACGACCCGTCCACGTACGGCGGCGGCGGCGACGACGCCATCAAGCTCGCCTACAAGAACGCAGGCAAGTCGATCACCGTCGACGACGCGATCACGGAGAACTGGTCCACGGGCGCGACCGTCGGGCTCAGCTCAGAGCTCAACAAGATCAAGTCCGCGGGCGCCGACTGCGTCGTGGTGTGGCTGACCCCGCAGGACACGGCGGCCTTCGTCCAGGCGATGCACAGCGCCGGTGACAAGTTCACCATCCTGGGCAACGACGAGATCAACGCTGACAACACGTTCTCCAACCTCGCCGGTTCTCAGGCGAACGGCGCGATCGGCGCCTTCATCACCTCGCAGCTCACCCCGTCCGGGGCGCTGAAGGACTTCACGAAGCGCTACCAGGCGCAGTTCCACGTGGCCGCCACAGCGTTTGCCGAGGCGACCTACGACAGCGTGAAGATGCTCGCCCAGGTCATCAAGGACAACGGCGGCAAGACGGACCCCAAGAGCCTGCAGGCCGGATTGAACGGCGTCAAGAACTTCCCGGGCCTGACCGGGACGCTGACGCTCAGCGCCATGAAGCACGCGACCATCGACGAGAGCCAGCTTACGGCCGTGAAGTACGACGCGTCCAAGAAGCAGTGGGTGCCATTGACATCAGCGCAATAGGCCTTCTGCCCCCGCGCCCACGCCGGCCCGCACCCTCCTCCGCGGGCCGGCCGGTGCGGCGGCGCATGAGCGACACCGAACGGAGGGACATGACCACAACTGACGACCAACAGCAGCGGCGCAGGAGTCTGCGCGACGCCTTCATCGACAAGCGGGGCTATTGGAGCCCGGCATGGGACGGTGTGCTGGACCTCGACCCGGACTTCTTCGAGTCCTACCTGCGCTTCTCCTCGGTGCCCTGGGAGTCCGGGGTGCTGGAGCCCAAGGTCAAGGAGTTCATCTACATCGCCGTCGATACGGCGGCCACTCACCTCTACGTCCCCGGGATCCGCGACCACATCAAGCAGGCGCTCACGCACGGCGCCACCGGCGCGGAGATCATGGAGGTGATCGAGCTCACCTCCACGCTGGGCATCCACGCCGCCAACATCGGCGTGCCGATCCTCGTCGAGGAGCTCGAGGCGGCCGGTCAGACCATCGACCGCTCGCTCAACGCGCGCCAGGAGGAGATCAAGGCCGAGTTCACCGAGAAGCGCGGCTACTGGAATGCCTTCTGGGACGACATGCTGGCCCTCGACGCGGAGTTCTTCGCCGCCTACACCCAGTTCAGCTCCGTCCCCTGGGTGAGCGGGACGCTCGAGCCCAAGGTCAAGGAGTTCATC
>JBAQGP010000560.1:0-11577 GCA_049287845.1 Solirubrobacteraceae bacterium
GAGAAGAAGGTCCCGGCCGACGAGATGAGGCTGTTGATCGTGTCGCCGATCGAGTTGCCGTGATGCGGGGCGGCGTGCTGGCCGCCAACCGCCGCGGCCAGGACGGGGGCGAGCACCGGGGATCCCATATACACACGGTCGCACACGTGGCAGTCGGCCGGCGCGGCGGGAGTCCAGCGCTTCAGACGCCAGTTTGTTGGTCCAACGCGCTGGTCGGCTCGTTAAAAGGACCGGGGGGCCCAGATCCATCTGGGCCCCCCGGAGAGTCAGGGAAGTGGGGGCGCAGTTCCCTGACCGACAGGGGCGAGTTTCCCCGTCCCAAGCCTTGAGTAAACCTCAATGCCCCGAACAATTTTGGCTAGGCACAGCTAATGGGCCGCACCACCGGGGGTTAACGTATCAGCTTCATACGGCTCCGTGGGTAAGAATCCGATCACCGATCACGAGTTGCCGGACCGGTGAAGAACTCCTCGCCCGGGCGAACGGTTCCGGCGGCCTCGGCCTGGTGGCGCAGGGTTTCATCGGGGTCTCCGCTCCAGGCCCCGACAGCCAGCCGCTCGCGATCGGCGTCCATCGGGCTGCCCCCGAGATCGGCGTTGACGACGCGGGCGCACTTGCGGCCCTCGGCGATCGCGGTCACCACCAACGACTGTCCGATGCGGGCGTCGCCGCAGGCGTAGACCCGCCCCACATTGGTGCGGTAGGTCATCTGCGTCTCGATGTTGCCGCGGCGGTCCGAGGCGATCCCGGCCTGCTCGAGCAGACCCTCGTGCTCGGGATGCTCGAAGCCGATGGCGATGAGCACGAGGTCGGCCTCGAGGACGAACTCGCTACCCGGCACGGGCGTCAGGTCACGCGAGGAGCTGCCGGTCACCTGGCGCGCGTAGACGTGGCTGACCCGCCCGTCCTTGCCGCCGAAGCCGGTGACCTCGGTGCCCCATCTCCGCTTGCCGCCCTCATCCAGCGCATAGGTGGTGGGTGTGCGCTTGGGCGGCAGCGGCCAGGGAGCGCGGGGGTCGCGGTTGCCGTCACCGAGCTGCGCGTAGACGTCGAGCATGACAACGCTTCGCGCGCCCTCACGATGGGAGTTGGAGATGCAGTCCATCCCCGTGTCGCCACCCCCGATCACGATCACCTTCTTGCCGGCGGCCGTGATCGTGGCGTCGGAGTCCCACCCGCCCTCGGGCGCCCGGGACGGACGGCCCTGCTGGGCGGCGACCCAGCGGTTGCGCTGGTAGAGGTAGTCCATCGCGGGGTGGATCGAGGCCAGCTCGCGCCCCGGGACCTCGAGGTCGCGCGAGACGCGGCTGCCGATGGCGATGATGACCGCATCGAAGCGCTCGTCGAGCTCCTCGGCGGTGATGTCGGTGCCGACGTCGGTGTCGTATTGAAACGTGATGCCCTCCTGCTCGAGGACGGCCACCCGCCGGTCGATGATCCACTTCTCCAGCTTGGCGTCGGGCACGCCGAAGCGCAGCAGGCCCCCGGGGCCCTCGTCGCGCTCGAACACGGTGACCGAATGGCCGCACTGGTTGAGCTCGGCGGCGACGGCCAGGCCCGCCGGGCCTGACCCGACAACCGCCACGGTCCGGCCGGAGCGGCGGTCGGGGGCATGGGGCACCACCCACCCCTCGTCAAAGGCACGCTCGATGATGGCCAGCTCGATCTGCTCGATCGTCACGGGGTCGTCGTTGATGGCCAGCACGCAGGCCGACTCGCACGGCGCCGGACAGATCAGCCCGGTGAACTCCGGGAAGTTGTTGGTCGCATGCAACTGCTCGATGGCGTCGCGCCATTTGTTGCGGTAGACGAGGTCGTTCCAGTCGGGGATGAGGTTGCCCAGGGGACAGCCCTCGTGGCAGAACGGCACGCCGCAGTCCATGCACCGGGCGCCCTGGCGGCGCAGCTCGGGCTCGGGCTGCAGCGCGAAGTACTGCTTGTAGTCGGCCACGCGGCTGCCCGGGTCGCGTTTGTCAAAGCCGACCCGGTGGATCTTCAGGAATGCGCCAAGCTCGCCCATGGAGCGACGGAGGGTAGCCGAGCCCCAGCTCAGGCTCTGACCCTTTCCCCCTCCTCGGGCTGCTCCTGGTCGGCTCGCTCCTGGAGCACGCGCTTGTAGTCGCGCGGCATCACCTTGACAAAGCGCTGGCACTCGCGCTCCCAGGAGGCCAGGATGTTGCGTGCGCGCAGGGATCCGGTCCGCTGGGCGTGCTCGGAGATGAGCGTCTTGACCTCGCGGGCGCCGGCTTCGTCGAGCTCATCGAGGTCGACGAGCTCGAGGTTGCAGCGGCCCTTGAAGCGGTTGTCGCGGTCATACACGTAGGCGATCCCGCCGCTCATCCCGGCTGCGAAGTTCCGGCCCGTCGTCCCCAGCACGACCACGCGCCCGCCCGTCATGTACTCACAGCCGTGATCACCCACGCCCTCGACCACCGCGTGCGCCCCTGAATTGCGCACCGCGAAGCGCTCTCCGGCCAGGCCCCGGATGAAGGCGCGACCGGCGGTGGCGCCGTAGAGCACGGTGTTGCCGACGATCGCGTTCTCCTCCGCACGGAACAGCGCCGACTCCGGCGGGCGCACCGAGACGATGCCGCCCGACAGGCCCTTGCCCGTGTAGTCGTTGGTCTCGCCGCGCAGCGCGAAGGTCACCCCGGGGGCGAGCCACGCGGCGAAGCTCTGCCCCGCCGAGCCCGAGAAGGAGATGTCGATGGTGCCCTCGGGAAGCCCGGCCGCACCACGCCGGCGGGCGATCTCGCCCGACAGGATGCCGCCGACCGTGCGATTGACGTTGCGCACCGGGATCGGTCCCTGGCGGACCTTGTCGGCACCCTCGATGGCGGGCGCGCACAGTTGCACGAGCTCCCAGTCCAGCGCGTCATCGAGCACGGGTACCTGCTTGCGGGTGCGCGAACGCGGCACCTCGGGCGGGAGGTCGACGGTGTCCAGGATCATCGTGAGGTCGACCCCGCGCGATTTCCAATGGTCCACCGCGTCGTCGGTCTCGAGCATCTCGGCGCGGCCGATCAGGTCCGCGAAGCGCCGCACCCCGAGGCGCGCCATCAGCCCCCGGACCTCCTCGGCCACGAACATCAGATAGGCCACGACGTGCTCGGGAGTGCCCTCAAAGCGCGCCCGCAGCTCCGGGTTCTGGGTGGCGATGCCGACCGGGCAGGTGTTGAGGTGGCAGACCCGCATCATGATGCAGCCCATGGCGATGAGCGGCGCGGTGGAGAACCCGAACTCATCCGCGCCGAGCAGCGCGCCGATGACCACGTCGCGACCGGTCTTCATCTGACCGTCGACCTCGACCGTGATCCGGCTGCGCAGGTCGTTGAGCAGCAGGGTCTGCTGGGTCTCGGCGAGGCCGATCTCCCACGGCACACCCGCGGACTGGATGGAGGATTGGGGCGATGCGCCGGTGCCACCGTCGTGGCCGGAGATGGTGACGTGGTCGGCGTTGGCCTTGGCCACACCGGCGGCCACCGTGCCCACGCCGACCTCGGAGACGAGCTTGACCGACACCGAGCTCGACGGGTTGGCGCAGCGCAGGTCGTAGATGAGCTGCTTGAGGTCCTCGATGGAGTAGATGTCGTGGTGCGGGGGCGGCGAGATGAGACCCACCCCCGGCGTCGAGTAGCGGATCTTGGCGATGTAGTCGTCGACCTTGTGGCCGGGCAGCTGGCCGCCCTCGCCGGGCTTGGCCCCCTGCGCCATCTTGATCTGCAGTTGATCGGCGTTGACCAGATAGTCGATCGTGACCCCGAAGCGGCCAGAGGCGACCTGCTTGATCGCCGAGCGCCGCAGGTCGCCGTTCTCATCACGGGTGAAGCGCGCGGGGTCCTCTCCCCCTTCGCCGGTGTTGGACTTGGCGCCGATGCGATTCATGGCGATGGCCAGCGTCTCGTGTGACTCGCGCGACAGCGAGCCGAGGCTCATCGCGCCGGTGCTGAACCGTTTGACGATCTCGGTCGCGGCCTCGACCTCCTCCAGCGCGATCGGCTGCGGCGCGAAGCGGAACTTCATGAGCCCGCGGAGCGCCGCGACGCGGGTGGACTCGTCGTTGGCCTGCTGCGCGAACAGGTCGTAGGCCTCCTGGGGGTCGCGGGCGATGCCGGCCGCGCCCGCCGCTCCGTTGCCCGTGCCGTTCGGCGCCTTGGCCCGCACGGCGTGCTGGAGCAGCGCGATGGTGTCCGGGTTCCAGATGTGACGCTCGCCGTCGCGCCGCCACTGCAGGACACCGCCGACGGGCAGCACCTCGCGCTCGGTGCGCGGATAGGCGCGGAAGTGGCGACCCAGGGCCTCGGCCGCCAGGACCTCCAGACCCACCCCGCCGATCCGGCTGGCGGTGCCGGTGAAGTACTTGTCGATGAGCTCGTGCTCCAGGCCCACCGCCTCGAAGATCTGGGCGCCGCAGTAGGACTGGATGGTGGAGATGCCCATCTTGGAGATCGTCTTGAGCAGTCCCTTGCCGATGGCCCTGACGATCCGCTGCTCGGCCTCCTCGCGCTCGAGGTCCTCGGGCAGCAGCGAGCGATCGGCCAGCTCATCCAGGGACTCGAACATCAGGTAGGGGTTGATCCCGGCGGCGCCATAGCCGATCAGCGTGGCCATGTGGTGGATGTCGCGGGGCTCGCCGGACTCGATCACCAGGCCCATGCGCAGGCGCGTGCCGGCACGGACGAGGTGGTGGTGGACCGCGGCGACGGCCAGCAGCGACGGCATCGCCACCCGCTCGGGCCCGAGGTTGCGGTCCGAGAGGATGAGGATGTTGGCACCGTGGTCGACCTGTTGGGAGGCCTCCTCGCACAGCGCGTCCAGCCGGCGTTCCATCCCGTCGGGGCCATCCTCGATCGGCCAGGTGATGTCCAGGGTGGCGGCGTCGAAGATCTCGTGGGAGACCTGGCGCAGCCTCTCCAGCTGGGCGTTGCGCAGGATCGGCTGGGAGATGACCAGCTGGTGAGCCTGGTCGGGGGTTTCGGCCAGGAGGTTGACCTCGGCGCCGACCCCGGTCTGCAGGCTCATGACGACGTTCTCGCGCAGCGGATCGACCGGCGGATTGGTGACCTGCGCGAACAGCTGCTTGAAGTAGGAGAACAACGGCGGCTGGCGGTCTGACATCACCGCCAGCGCGGCATCGTTGCCCATGCTGGCCACCGGCTCCTCGCCTTGGGAGGCCATCGGCGCGATGATCATCCGCAGGTCCTCCTGCGAGTAGCCGAAGGCCAGCTGCTTGGAGCGCAGCGGCTCGACGCGAGGCACGCGCGGCTCGCGCTCGGGCAGGTCGTCGATGGCGACCACCGAGCGGTCGTACCACTCCCCGTAGGGCTTGCGGCGGGCGACGCGGCGCTTGACCTCCTCGTCCTCGACGATCCGGCCGTCCTCCAGGTCCAGCAGGAACAGCTTGCCCGGAGCCAGGCGACCCTTGCGCTGCACGTGCTCGGGCGCCACCGTGATGACCCCGGTCTCGGAGGCCAGCACCACGTAGCCCTCGGTGTCCTGGACCCAGCGGCCGGGGCGCAGGCCGTTGCGGTCGAGCACCGCGCCGGCCATGCGTCCGTCGGTGAACGCCACCGCCGCCGGTCCGTCCCACGGCTCCATCAGGCAGGAGTGGAAGTCATAGAAGCCCTTGACGTCGGGGTCGATGTCGGTCCGCGTGCGGTAGGCCTCGGGGATCATCATCATGATCGCGTGGGGGATCGAGCGCCCGCTGAGCACCAGCAGCTCCAGGACGTTGTCCAGCGTGGCCGAGTCAGAGCCACCGCTACGCACCACCGGCAGCACCTTCTGCAGATCGTCTCCGAAGAGCTCGGAGGCGAGCTGGGACTCGCGGGCGCGCATCCAGTTGACGTTGCCGCGCAGGGTGTTGACCTCGCCGTTGTGGGCGACCATGCGATACGGGTGGGCCAGCTCCCAGCTCGGGAAGGTGTTGGTGGAGAAGCGCGAGTGCACCAGCGCCAGCCGCGAGGCGACACGCGGATCGCGCAGATCCGGGAAGTACCGCGGCAGCTGGGGAGCGGTGAGCATCCCCTTGTAGACGATCGTGCGGCTGGAGAAGCTGGGGATCGCGATCTCGGTACCGGCGGCAAGTTCGACCACGCGGCGGATCACGTAGAGCTTGCGCTCGAACGTTCCCTGATCCTCGACGTCCTCGCCGGCCTGAACGATGACCTGCCGGATGACCGGAGCCGACAGCCGCGCGGTCTCGCCGACGTAGCGGTCGTCCACCGGCACGTCGCGCCACCACAGCACCCTCTGGCCCTCATCGACGACGGTCTGGTCGATCAGCTGCTCGAGGGACCGCCGGCGCTCGGGATCACCCGGCAGGTAGCAGACGCCGATGCCGTAGCGGCCCGGAGGCGGCAGGTCGATGCCCGACACCGCGCCGCGCATGAAGGCATCGGGGATCTGGAGCAGGATCCCGGCGCCATCGCCGGTGTTGGGATCCGCGCCCTCGGCCCCGCGATGCTCCATGTTCTCGAGGGCCTCGAGGGCCTTCTCGACCACGGCGTGGCTGGCCTCGCCCCACAGCTTGGCCACGAGGGCGATGCCGCAGGCGTCATGCTCGTTTCTGGGGTCGTAGAGGCCGGTGGGCGGGGGGGGCCCATCCGCGAGGTGGTACATAGAGCGGTGCCTGGTCGAGAGGGTGGGCAGGAAGGCACTGCGGCCAGCCGGGAAATCGTACCGGACCGAAGCGCCGATCCGGCTGACGCGATCCTGAAGACTCGCCTAGGACTTGGTCTTGGCGCGGCTCGAGCTCTTGGAGCTCGAGGCCTTGGCGCGGCTCGAGCCCTTGGCGCTCGAGGTCTCCTTGCCGTTGGAGCCCGACGACTTCGAAGAACTCGCCCGCTTGCTCTTGGACCCCGGCTTGCCGGATTCCGGGGCCAGGTCGTCCGAGCTGCCGCTGCGCACCTCGGCCAGGCTGGCCTCCAGCGCCGCCATCAGATCCGGCGCGGGCGCGGCCTCCTCGGCCTCGGGCGCGACGGCGATCTCCTCGCCCGCGGCCTTGCGCTCGATGAGGTCCAGCACCCGCTCGCGGTATTCGTCCTTGAACCTCTCGGGGTCGAATTCAGCCGAGAGCGAGTCGATGAGCTGCTGGGCCATCGTCAGCTCGCGCTTGGTGGCCTCTGCCTCCTCGAGCGCGTCGAGCTCGTCGATGCGGTCGGCAGGCAGGACCTCGTCGCCGAACAGCATCGTGGAGAGGGCCATCGCCTCCCCGGTGGGCCGCAGCGCGCACAGCTGCTGCTTGGAGCGGATCACGATCTTGCCGATCGCCACCTTGCCCGCCTCGCGCATGGCCTCCTGCAGGAGCCGGTACGCCTTGGCTCCGCCCGTCGCCGGCGCGAGGTAGTAGGAGTGGTCGTAGTAGATCGGGTCGATCTCGGCCAGGTCGACGAACTCCTCGATATCGATGGTCTTCGTCGCCTTGGGGTCGAGCGCCTCGAGCTCCTCGGGCTCGATGATCACGTAGCGGTCCGGGCTCAGCTCATAGCCCTTGACGATGTCGTCGAAGGCCACCTCGTCGCCGGTGCTGGGATCCACCCGCTTCTGGCGGATGCGCGACCCCGTCTCACGGGAGAGCTGGTGGAACCTCACCGTCTTGGGCGATGTGGCGCTGTAGAGCTTGACCGGGACATTGACCAGGCCGAAGCTGATGGCGCCGCTCCAGATTGCTCGTGGCATATGAGCTTTGTATAGCGCAGCGGTCAGATCGACAAGCCATGAGCGCAGTCTTGCCGGTGCGCAAGCCTCGCGACCGGGGGAAGTGGGCC
The DNA here is from genome assembly GCA_049287845.1 of Solirubrobacteraceae bacterium. Classification (GTDB taxonomy): domain Bacteria; phylum Actinomycetota; class Thermoleophilia; order Solirubrobacterales; family Solirubrobacteraceae; genus Palsa-465. The sequence goes on from JBAQGP010000560.1 coordinate 7,770, forward strand.
TGTCAGCGCCCGACGGACGTCATGTCGGCGTAACGGTCGCCGGCCGCCGCGCCGATGGGCGCGACCTCGTCGATCCGCGCCAGATCCTCGGCGCTGAGCTCGAGCTCGGTGGCCTGGACGTTCTCCTCGAGATACCGGCGGCGCTTGGTCCCGGGGATGGGCACGACGTCGTCGCCCCGGGCCAGCACCCAGGCCAGGGCGAGCTGGCCCGGGGTGCAGTCCTGCTCGGCGGCGATCTCCCTGATGCGCTCGACCAGCTGCAGGTTGCGGGCGAAGTTCTCGCCCATGAAACGGGGACTGGTGCGGCGGAAGTCATCCGCGGCGAGGTCCTCCGGGGAGGTGATCTGTCCGGTGAGAAAGCCCCGCCCGAGCGGGCTGTAGGCGACCAGGCCGATCCCCATCTCGCGCAGCGCCGGCAGGATCTCGTCCTCCACATCGCGGCTCCACAGCGAGTACTCGGTCTGGACCGCGCTGATCGGATGCACGTCGTGGGCGCGCCGGATCGTCTCGGGCGCCGCCTCGGACAGCCCCAGGAACCGGACCTTGCCGGCGTCGACCAGATCGGCCATGGCCCCCACCGTCTCCTCGATGGGAACGTCGGGGTCGACGCGGTGCTGGTAGTAGAGGTCGATGTGGTCGACGCTGAGCCGCCGCAGGGAGGCGTCACAGGACCGCATCACGTAGTCCGGGCGGCCGTTGACGCCGCGGGCGGCGGGATGCTCGGGATCGCGCACGATCCCGAACTTCGTGGCCAGCACCACCTCGTCGCCCCGGTCGGCGATCGCCTCGCCCACGAGCTGCTCGTTGGTATAGGGGCCGTAGATGTCAGCGGTGTCCAGGAGGGTCACGCCGCGGTCGAGAGCCGCGTGGATGGTGGCGATCGCCTCGCCCGCGTCCGCGCTCCCGTAGAACTCCGACATCCCCATGCATCCGAGCCCCTGCGCGGAGACGGTGAGGCCCTGGCTGCCGAGCGTGCGCTGATCCATGACGCCTGGCAGCTTAGTGATCGGTCTCCCGGTACGAAGCGGCGGGGCGAACTGCGGCTTTCGAGGGGCGGCTTCGGCGGTTCACCGTGGCTCCTGGCGACGCGGATGGCAAATGGCACGCTATACGTGCGATTTACCATCGGCGTCGCCTCTGGCGCCCGGACCCACCCCCCGCAATTGCGCAGCGACCACTTGGTCCTCGGGATCGGGCGGGCCGGCTGAGACACTGATCTCACGCCTCTCGCCGCCCGGGCGTTTGATCTCACAGTGCGCCTGCCCCCGTTCCAGAACCTGCTCGACGCGCATGCGCGCGACGTGCACCGCTTCCTGATCGCCACGATCGGCCCGCTCGAGGCCGACGACGCCTACCAGGAGACGTGGCTGGCGGCCCTGCGCGCCTACCCGGAGCTCACCGGCGCCTCGAACCTCAAGGGCTGGCTGTTCACCATCGCTCACCACAAGGCGATCGATCAGGTCCGCGCCCGAGCGCGGCGGGCGACCCCGGTGGCCGAGCCCTCTGAGCTCCCACAGGCTCCGGTGGGCGACGGGGTGGCGGCGGTGGGCGACGAGGATCTGTGGGCCGGGGTGGCGGCGCTCCCTGACAAGCAACGGACCGCGGTCGCTCTGCGCTTCATCGCCGACTCGGCGTACGCGGAGATCGCCACCGCGATGGGGATTTCCGAACCGGCGGCACGGCGCAACGTCCACGAGGGAATCAAGCGCCTCAGAGAGGAACACACGAGATGATTCAGAGCAACGTCAATCACCACACCGGCGACGGTGACGCGGAGATGGAGCGGATGCTGCGAGCGGCGCTCCAGGGCGCGCCCGACGCGGTCGCGCCCCCGTCGATCGTCGACGCCGCCGAGGCCGCCGGCCTGCTCGATGTCGCATACGCTCGCCTTGACTCCCCGGTGGGGACGCTGGTGCTCGCCTCCACGCCGCAGGGCCTGGCCCGGCTGGCCTACGTCGACGAGGGTCAGGAGGAGGCGGTCATGCAGGACATCGCCGCCCGGTTGTCGCCGCGGATGCTGTCGGCCCCGCGGCAGCTCGACGAGCCGCGCCGGGAGCTGGATGAGTACTTCGCCGGGCGCCGGCGGGCGTTTGATCTCACGCTCGACCTCCGGCTGCTGTCGGACTTCACCCGCCGTGTGCTCGGCGCCACGGCGCAGATCCCCTACGGCGAGGTCGCCACCTACAAGGAGGTGGCCAGCGCCGCCGGCAGCCCCTTCGGGTTCCGCGCGGCGGGCAACGCGCTGGGCTCCAACCCGCTGCCGATCGTGCTCCCCTGTCACCGCGTGCTGCACAGCTCCGGAGGGCTGGGCGGCTACACCGGCGGGCTGGAGCGCAAGCGCACGCTGCTGGCCATCGAGGGCCGGCCGGCTCAATGAGCGATCTCACCCCGGCCCCGCTCATCTGAGAGGCTGTCTCCCCGTCGAGCGAGGAGACACGATGAGACGCAGCGAGAGAAGGCAGTTGCCGCCGGGGCCGTCGGTCCCGAAGGCCGTGCAGATGCTGGCCACCTGGACGCGACCCGCTGCCTCGCTGGAGCGCCTGCGCCGCTATGGCAAGCGGATCACCGTGCAGCTGCCCTTCCAGCCCCCCTTCGTGATGCTGTGGGACGCGGCCGACATCAAGGAGGTGTTCACGGCCCCGCCCGATGTGCTGCACCCCGGAGAGGGGGCGAGCATCCTCGAGCCCCTGATCGGGCGCAACTCGGTGATCCTGCTCGACGAGGACGCGCACCTGGAGCAGCGGCGGCTGCTGCTGCCGGCCTTCCATGGCGAGCGGATGCAGCGGCTCACCGGGCTCATGACCGAGCTGGCCGAGCGCGAGGTGTCCTCGTGGCCGACCGATGAGCCCGTCGCGCTGCATCCCCGCCTTCAGCGCGTGACGCTGGAGATCATCCTGCAGGTCGTGTTCGGCCTGGAGGAGGGCGCCAGGCTCGACCGCCTGCGCGACCTGCTCGCCGACGTGCTCGCATACACCGAGAGCCCGCTGTCCGTGCTGCCGCCGTTGCAGCGGCTGCTGCGGTGGACGCCCATCCAGCGCCGCTTCCAGGCGCGGCTGCGGGAGATCGACGAGATCATCTTCGCCCTCATCGACGAGCGGCGCGCCGAGATGGAGCGTGATGGTGACGCCTTGCAGCGCGACGACATCCTGGCGATGCTCCTGGCGGCCAGCCATCAGGATGGTTCGCCCATGTCCCAGCAGGAGCTGCGCGACGAGCTGATGACCGCCCTGGTCGCCGGCCACGAGACCACCGCCTCGCAGCTGGGGTGGGCGCTCGAACGCCTCGCGCGCGAGCCCGCCGTGCGGGCCCGGCTCACCGAGGAGATCGACCGGGGCGCCTCCGAGGAGTACCTCAGCGCCACGATCACGGAGATCCTCCGCCTGCGCCCGGTGCTTCCCAACGCCGAGCCCCGCCTGACCAAGCGCGAGGTCGAGATCGGCGGGTACCGCTATCCGGCGGGCGTGGTGCTCCTGGCCAGCGCCTACCTCATCCACCACGATCGCGAGATCTATCCCGACCCGGGGGCGTTGCGGCCGGAGCGGTTCTTGGGGACCGCGCCCGGGACCTACACCTGGATCCCGTTCGGGGGTGGACGACGGCGCTGTCTGGGGGCGAGCTTCGCCGTGCAGGAGATGAAGGTCGTGCTGCGCGCGGCCCTGGGCCACTACGACATCAGGGCGGCCTCGGACCGTCCGGAGACGACGCGGCGGCGGAGCATCACGTTCAGCCCCGCGGGCGGCACGACCGTGGTGCTCAGCCGGCGCGTGCAGGAGCCGGCGGCGGTGGCGGAGCCGGCGGCGGTCGCCGG
>JBAQGP010000561.1:0-2882 GCA_049287845.1 Solirubrobacteraceae bacterium
GGTCCAAGCGCTCGTAGCCCCGTCGCGCTCGTCCCCGCCGGCGGGCGGAGGACTGCGGGACCGGTTGGGCGCGGCGGTACACTTCTCTCATGCGCTCTGACATGGAGCAGACTCGCTCCCGCCCACCCATTGTTCGCAAAGCCGCCGCCGGTCTCGTCCTGGTCGTGGTGGCCGCGGTGCTGGTCAAAGTGATCATCGGCATCGTGGCTGCCGTGTTCTGGACGATCGTCGTCGTCGCCGGCGTGCTGGCGGTGCTCTGGGCTCTGAAGACCATCGTCTGGTAGGTCCCTGAGGTGGCCGGCATGGGGCTGCTCGTCATCCTGCTCTTCTTCGGCATCGCCGGGGGCGTCGTGGGTCGCATGAAGGGGAGCTCGTTCTTCATGTGGTTCCTGGTCTCGTTCTGCGTGCCCTTCATCGGGCTGGCCTGCGCGGTCCTCTATCGCTGGGACAACCGCGAGCTGCGCCGCCAGTGCCCCCGGTGCCACAAGGTGATCAAACTCCACGACGCGGTGTGCGTGCGCTGCGGCGAGGAGCTGGACTTCCCCGAGTACGCCCTGGCCAGCGAGGCGGCCATGGCAGCGTCGCGCCCGGGCGGCGTGGTCTCAGGGCATTAGCGTCCGCCCGGCATGAACCTGTCCCGGATCAAGCGCTACGTCGCGCTGTGCCTGTACTACGGGATCGCCAGCAAGCTGCCGGGCAGGGGCCCGCTCGCCGAGCCCTCGCGGTGGATCCGCCAAGAGCTGTGCCGCAGGTTCCTGGCCGGTTGCGGGGAGCGCGTCAACATCGGCCCCGACGTCCACCTGAGCACCGGGTCGAAGGTCGCGATCGGACACCGCTCCGGGCTGGGACGCGGGTGCCGCGTCTACGGCGGGCTGATCATGGGCGAGGAGGTCATGGTCGGGCCCGACGTGGCGTTCCTCTCTGAGAACCATCGCTTCGATTCACTCGACGAGCCGATCGGGTGGCAGGGGCTCACCGAGCGCAACCCGCCGCGGATCGAGGACGGCGTCTGGATCGGCCTGCGCGCGACCATCCTCGCCGGCAAGGTGGTGGGAGAGGGCGCGATCGTCGGCGCCTGCGCGGTGGTGACCAAGGACGTCGCGCCGTATGCGATCGTGGGGGGTAATCCGGCAGTGGTGATCGGCACGCGCCGGCCCGCGGCGTGACCCGGGGTTTCGGCGAACGTCAACGACGGGCCTGGGAGAGGGTCTGGTCGAGGTGTTGCTGCTGCCTTGGATGCGGCTCTGAAGCCACAGAGCACGCGCCGCGCAATCGGACGGTGTGCGCTCTGAGAGTTCAGCCCGCTGAAGCCACAGAGCACGCGCCGGGCAATCGGACGGTGTGCGCTCTGAGAGTTCAGCCCGCTGGAGCCACAAGCACGCGTCGCGCGATCGGATGGCGTGTGCTGTGGTGTCAGCGACCGGCGAAACCGCACGTACGCCAGGCAGCGACGTCCCGGCCCACGCCCTCGCGGTCCCGGCTGATCAGCGGGCCGGCGCCGCGAGCGCCAGCTCGGCCTCCACGGCGCGGTCCAGCGCGGCATGGGCCGCCCGCTGCGCCATCAGCGGTCGCAGGGTGTGGTCGCGGACGGCGATCCGCGCCACCGTCACGTTGGGCCAGTCCTCCATCTGGGGCAGCCAGCCCATGTTGAGCAGCTCCTCCTCCAGCGGCTCGGAAACGGAGAACAGGAACAGGGAGCGCAACGGCGAGGCTCGCAGCCGGCCCATCACGTCGTTGACGCGGTCGGTGACCGAACGGCTGGCGTCGCTGCCGCGACGGCGGGCCAGCCACCGCGCCGGTATCCCCAGCAGCCAGCGGGCGACCGCTCTCAGGCGCGGGCCGGTGATGTTGTGGCGAATCCGGGCCCAGGTCAGCTTCTGGGAGAAGGCCCGGCGCAGATCGCGCGAGGCCGACAGACCGGGGTCCCACGCGATCGCGCGGCTGTTGAACATGAGCGCCGCCGTCACCCGCGGGTCCTCCAGCCCGGCATACATGGCCCAGTAGGCCCCCGCGCACAGCCCGAGGGTCACGAACCGCTCGGCCACATCGCGCTGGGCCAGGAACGCGATCGCAGCGTTGACCTGGGGGATGAGGTCGTCGACGTAGAGCGCGCCGTCATAGGCGTAGGGCGACACAGCGCCGTCGGCCTCGCCGATCGCCTCCACATCGAGGCGCAGCGATGGCACGCCGCGCGCGGCCCACCGCCGCGCGGCTTCGACCCACATGCGGTTGGGGCCGATGCGGTGCATCGCGCCGGCGTTGAGCATGACGAGGCACACCGGCAGCGTGCTCTTTGCGGGAGTGGTGAGGATGCCCGAGAGGTTGCCGAAATCCTGGGGGATGGTCAGCGGGGTCTCGACGATCTCGGCGTCGCCGATGTGGAGCGTCGCCGTCTCGGACATGCCGACGCGATCGGCGGGTGCGGTGCGATCGACCGCCGCGGCCCTGTGTTCACCCGGCGCGCCGGCGCCGTCCTCCCCTCGCGCAAGCCAGGCCAGGACCTCGGTCACCACCGACTCAGGCATCTGGCTGTGCTGCGGGTGCGATGTCATCTCGGCGTAGCCCGTCCCGGCGCGGATCTCGACGCGCAGGCCCTGGGCAGCGAGCGCCTGCTGCAGGCGCTCGTCGACGCTGATCCCGTCGCGCTCGAGCAGGAGCGTCCCTCGTGGCAGTCCGGCAGGGAGAGCGAGAGTGCTGAGGTCGACCGCGCCGAGCTCGGCCTGCGTCTCGGCGCTGAGCACGAAGCCGCCGACCTCGAGCTCGCCGTCTGCCGCCGGGGGCGGGGCGGGCAGCCCCTCGAAGACCTGCGAGGCCTCGAGCCGGGCGAACGCCTTGAGCTGACGGGTCAGGTCGCGCCCGCGGCCAGGAGTGGCCCACAGGAC
>JBAQGP010000562.1:0-4297 GCA_049287845.1 Solirubrobacteraceae bacterium
GCGGTGCTGGCGCTCGGCGCCGCCTGCGAGCGTCTGCGCCCCGAGCTTCCGCCCTGGCCGGCGCCGCCGGGCTGAGCGGGCGGCGGGCACCCGGTCAGGAGGGCTCGGCCACGGGAGCCAGGGTCACCTCGGAGACCAGCGGGTCCAACGCGGGCAGCTCCCCGGAGCGGGCGATCGCGCCGTAGAAGGCTGCGCTGCGCTTGGGCAGACGGCGCTGGGTTCCGTAGTCGACGTAGTAGAGGCCGAAGCGCCGCCGGTAGCCCCACGCCCACTCGAAGTTGTCCAGCAGCGACCAGTGGAAGTAGCCGGCGACGTCGACCCCCTCCTCGATCGCGCGCAGCGTGGCGTCGAGGTGGCCGTGGATGTAGTCCACCCGCTCGGTGTCGTTGATCTCCCCCTCCGGGTTGACGTAGTCCTCCGCCGCACAGCCATTCTCCGTGATGTACAGCGGCAGCCCCCGGGTCTCGCGGTGCAGGCGCATCAGCGTGTCGTACAGGCCGTCGGGCTCCACCAGCCAGCCCATCACGGTCTGCGGCGACTCGGGCGGGAGGTACTCGACAAAGCCCGGATGGTCGAGCACCGGCGACTCCCCGACACGCCGGTCTGACCAGTCGCCGCGGCGGATGTAATGGGGTCTGTAGTAGTTGACACCCAGGAAGTCCACCGGTGCGCTGATCGCCGCCAGGTCACCGTCACGGATGAGTGCGTCGGGCGGCACCAGGTCCGGGTGGGCCTCCGCAGGGTAGGTGCCGTGCAGCACCGGGTCCATGCAGATCCGGTTGTGGTCAGCGTCGAGTTGCGCGGCGACGGCCTCGGCATCCTCGCCCAGAGGACGATACGGATGGGGATCCAGGGCGATGCCCACCGGCACGGCCGCCGGCAACGCGGCGCGGAGCGCCTGGAGCGCCAGCCCATGACCGAGAAGGATGTGATGGGTCGCCGCCGCGGCCAGGCCCATGTCGCGCTGGCCGGGTGCGTGGGTGCCGACCCGGTAGCCCTGATGCACCGATTGCTTGGGCTCGTTGAGCGTGGTCCACATGCCCACGCGGTCACCCAGCGCATCGGCAAGCACGCCGGCGTACTGCGCGAGCAGCTCGGCCGTCTCACGGCTGGCCCAGCCGCCCTCGTCTTCCAGCGCCTGGGGCAGCTCCCAGTGATACACGGTCGCCACCGGAGCGATGCCCTGGTCCCGCAGCTCGTCCACCAGTGCGCGGTAGTAGTCCAGGCCGGCTTGGTTGATCGGGCCGCGCCCGCTGGGCAGCACCCTCGACCACGCGATCGAGAAGCGGTAGGCGCCGACGCCGAGCTGCGCCAGGAGCGCTACGTCCTCGGCGACCCGGTGATAGGAGTCACAGGCGATATCGCCGGTCTCCCCGCCCCGTATGTTTCCGGGGATGCGACTGAAGACGTCCCAGATCGAGCGCCCGCGTCCGTCCTCGTTGACGGCTCCCTCGATCTGGTACGCGGAGGTCCCCGCACCCCAGAGGAAGCCCTCCGGGAAGCGGCGCGCCCCCGAAGCGCCGTTCGTTGTCAGCCCGTTCACTTGAGTCTCCTTGTGGTGATGAGTGCAGATCGACCGTTGCCGCGGCGCCACCCCCGCCGCCACGCGTGAGCGGCGGGGGTGCTCCCGGAGCGCCGGGGGGGTCAGGCGGTGGGTCGGAGGTGCAGGATCACCACCTCGTTGGTGGGGGTGTTGGGGCTTCCGGACTCATACGGGTTGTCCTGAGTCGGCCAGCCGGAGAACTTGCCGGTGTTGTACTCGTCGAAGACCACCCCGTAGACGGTCGGGATGATCGGGAGGTTGTCGGCCACGTATTTCTCGATCGGGCCGAGGTCCGTCCGCTGGTCGGCCACCGAGCTGTCGGCGGCCAGCTTGCTCAGCATCGCGTCGACCTGCGGGTTCTTGAGCCGCTCGAAGTCGCCGGCGGCGTTGTTGGTCGCCTGGGCGCTGTTGAGCCAGTCGTTGTAGAGCTGGTAGGGGGCAACGCTCGTCTGGGACCAGTGCTGCGTGAGCTGGAAGTTGCCGGTGGCGATGTCCGAGGACCAGGCGTCGACCGACTGGCCGACGAACCGGGCGTCGATGCCCGCCGCCCGCAACTGCTTGGCGATGAGCGCGTCACCGGCGGCGTAGTCCGCGAACGACGACGGGTTGGTGATGTCGATCGACAGCTTCTGGCCCGACTTGGTGCGGAACAGACCGTCTGAGCCCATGACATAGCCGGCCTGCTGCAGCACGGACTTGGCGCCGGCGACGTCGGGGTGGGCGGGGAGGGTCGCCGAGGAGACCGATGGTGACAGGAACTGCTGGAACACCGGCAGGGTCAGCCCGCTGGCGTTGCCGACGGGCGGCTCCAAGCCGCCTTCGGCCTGCTGGCTGAGGGCGGTGCGGTCGACGGCCAGGCTGATCGCCTTGCGCACGGGGAGCTGGTTGGTCGGGAACTTGGTGAGATTCGGTTCCAGACTGTTGGTCTGCACCGGCGGGAACCACACGTGGTGCTTGGCGCTCCCTGACACGAACACCTGCTGGACACCGGGGATGAAGTTGCCACCCCAATCGAGCTGATCGGTCTGCAGCGCCGACAGAGCCGCGTTGGACGAGGCGTAGGTGGGGAACTCCACCTGGCTCACCGCCGGCTTGCCACCCCAGTAGCTCGGGTTGGCCGCCAGGGTGAAGCCCTGGGCGCCGAAGGTGCCCACCGTGTAGGGGCCGCTGCCGACCGGGTCGGCGTCCGCGTACTTGCCCGGGTCACCCACCTTGCTCCACACCGACTGGGGCACGATGTACACCGTCGCGGCGATGTTCTGCAGGTTGGCGTATTGCGGTGAGGAGAAGGTGAGCGTCACCTTGCCAGCCGATGATTTGACACTCTGGATCGCCAGGCCCGTCGTGTTGACGTCGGCGTACTTCTTGAGCATCTGGTAGGTGAAGGCCACGTCGGCGGCGGTGAGCGCGCTGCCGTCTGACCATTTCACCCCGGGCCGAATGGTGAAGGTGATCGACTTGCCGCCGTCTGACCAGCTGTAGGCCGTGGCCAGCCAGTTGTAGTAGCTGCCGGGCTTGACCGCGTTGGCCTGGAGCAGCGGCTCGTAGATGAGGGACGTTGAGCCCAGCAGGCTCGCTGCCGAGGTTGCGACGAACGGGTTGAAGTTCTTGGTGATGGCGTTCTGCTGGCTGGACTCGACCGTGAGCACCGCGCCGCTGCCGGCACTCACGGTCTTTTTCGAGCTGCTGCTCGAGCTCTTCGAGCTCGAAGCCGAGCTGGACACCCCGCCGCACGCTGCGAGCGCGGCGGCCGCGACGAGAGCGCAACATCCGGCGCTCAGCGTCCTGTAGGTCTTGCTTCGCTCCATCGAGCGGACACCTCCTGATACAAACGTCGTGTCGATATGTGGTGCGCCCGGGCCTTGGCCCAGGCAGCTGCATCGCGGGTCATGCGCCCCCGGGTGAGGCCGGGGGCGCTGGCTTCTAGCTCATCCCGGGCTCCTCCTTTCCCGGTTGCCGGCCGCCAGCGCGAGCGCCTCGCCGCTTGACGGCGCCGTGAAGCTGTCGGGGTCCGGTGATGAGGCGATGAGAAGCTGCGTGTAGGGGTGCGTGGGGTGCTGAGTCAGCGCCTCGGCCGCCCCGCGCTCCACGATGCGGCCCGCATTCATCACCAGGATCTCGTCGGCGAAGTACCGCGCGGAGGCGATGTCATGGGTGATGTAGAGGACCGCCAGGTCAAGGGTCGTGCGCAGGCTCGCGATGAGGTCGAGGACCTCGAGGCGGATCGAGACGTCGAGCATCGAGACCGGCTCGTCGGCGAGCAGCACCCGCGGAGCGGCCGCGAGCGCCCGCGCGATCGAGACCCGCTGGCGCTGACCCCCCGAGAGCTCGTGCGGGTAGGCGTCGCGGAACTTCTGCGCCGGCGTGAGCGATACCTGCGCCAGCAGCCTGTCGATTTCGGCCGTGCTCGCCGCACGTCCGGTGCGAGCGGAGTGCACGCGCAGCGCGCGCCCCAGGTGGTAACGCACCGTGTGCAGCGGGTTCAGGGAGGCGAAGGGGTCCTGGAAGACCATCTGCACCTCGCTCTTGTAGGCCCGGAACCGGCGCCGGGCGGACGGGTCGATCTCGGTGCCGTCCAGTCGGATCTGCCCGCCGCTGCGTCGCTCCTGCCCGGCCAGCAGCTTGGCGATCGTGCTCTTGCCCGAACCGCTCTCCCCCACCAGTGCCACCACCTCACCCCGGCGGAGCCCGAACGAGACGTCCTGGACCGCCGAGATGACGTTCGCGCCCCGGCCGCGGCTCAGGCGGTAGTCC
>JBAQGP010000563.1:0-3606 GCA_049287845.1 Solirubrobacteraceae bacterium
CGCAGCGATCGCGCTCAGCGTGTCGCCCGGCTGCACCTCATAGCCACCACCTCCGCTCGACACGGCCGGCGCGGACGTCTCTGACCCGGAGCCGGCGGCCGAGGACGGGACGGCCGACTCCCCGGCCGCGGCATCCTGGGGCGGGATGGCCAGAATCGAGCCGGCGGTGATCTGCGAGTCCGGCGACATGCCGTTGGCGGAGGCCAGCTGGGAGACCGTAAGGCCGTCGGCGGCGGCGACGGAGCTCAGCGTCTCACCCGTGGCGACCACGTGCTGAAAGGCGGCCGAGGCGGTGGCGGGTGCCCAGGCAACCGCGGCGACGGCGAGTATCAAGATGAGGAATTTCCATGTGCGCATGAGCGACAGTGTCACCGCTGTCGTGTACGCACGAAAACCCTGCAACCGGGCTCTCAGGGTGCAACATCGCTGTCAGTCCGTGACGGGTTTCACGGACTGCACGGGCGCTTGCTCGGCGGCCCTGTGAGGTGCTCGTCCGCGACGGCGGGCGTCAGGCGGTGGCGCGGGCCACCAGCGACACGCCGGGAAGCGCCACCGAGCCGTCCGGCGCGGTGTACGGGGTCGCGGCGGCGGTCATATGGGCCGCGACCTCGGCCTGCTGCTGGTCGGTGAGCTCGCGGTACTTCGTGCCGAAGCTGGGTGAGCAGTTGGCGCTCTCGCAGACCATCTCCTGCGCGGTGGCGTAATGGCGCTCGAGGTTCACTGCGATCACCTCGACGTCGGTGAAGCCGGCGTCGTCGAGCAGGTCGCCGAGGCGGCCGTGCTCCGCCAGCGCGAACGGACCCGGAACGTTGGGATCGGGAGGCTCGGAGTGCCCGAGCTCCAGCAGTGCCGCGCTGGGGATCAGCGCCCAGGGGTTGCGCTCGCGGACGTCCCACACCGCCAGCGCCGCGTGGCCTCCGGAACGCAGCACGCGCCGGATCTCGCGGGCGGCGGCGGCCGGGTCGACGGTCAGCATGATTCCCCAGCGGACGAGCACCGCGTCCACGGTGGCGGTCTCGAGGTCGATCCACTCGAGCTCAAGCTGGCGAAACTCGACGTTCTGGATGCCCAGCTGCGCCGCCCGCGCCCGGGCCACCTCGATCATCGGCTCGGCGCCGTCTGAGGAGATGAGCGTGCCACCCGGCGCCACCAGCTCGGCGGCCATGAAACCGGTGTCGCCCGGGCCGGCGGCGAGCTCGAGCACGCGCTGTCCCGGCTGGAGCTCCAGGGATTCGACCATCGCCACCGAGACCGGCATGCCCCAATTGCGGACGGCGTCTGCCTCCCGTCCCCACCCTGCGGCGGCGGTCTCCCAGGTCTCGCGGGTGACGGAGCGCAGCTGATCGGGGTCGGCGTCGGTCACGTCCGGCAGGTTATCCCCCGGCCCCCTCCGACGGCGGCGCGACCCGCTGCATACGCTGGCCGAAGGCCGCGTCGATCTGGGCGCTCATCCGCTGGCCGAAGATCGCCGCGAGCGCGTCCGTGGCCAGGGGGCGCAGCCGCGCGATCGTCTCGTCGATCTCGACCCAGCGCTCGGTCGGCATTCCAGCCGCTTCAAAGGGCTCCCACACTTCGCGCATGAACAGCGAGAGGAACGCCGCCGAGACCGCGTCGCAGTGCAGCTCGACCTGCTTGAACACGGTCAGCGCCTCGTTGAGCGACACCCCGCGGTCCGCCACCTGCTCGGCCACGGCCAGCAGCGACGGGCTCGGCGCGTGGTAGCGGCCCTCGCCGGCGGCGATGAGCACGCCCAGCGTCTCCGCCCGGGCCAGCACCTGGGGCGCCTCCTCGGCGCTGACGTGAAAGCGCCGGCCCAGCTCGGCCGCGGTGAGCGTCTGGGGCGCCTCGGCGTCCTCGGTCAGCGCCTGGCGGAAGCGGGACAGGCGCTGTGCCGTGGCCTGGTCATCGTCGAGCAGCCGTTTGATGCCGGCGAGGTTGAACCCGTCGTCCTGAAGGTCCTGGATGAGCTTCAGCCGCGAGACGTGCTCGGGGCCGTAGTAGCCGACGCGCAGGCGGACCTCGGGCGGGGCGACCAGCCCCCGCGCCTGGTGAGCGCGGATGTTGCGCACGGTCATGCCGGTCTCGGCCGCGAGCTGCTCGATCGTGAGGTCCGCAGGCATACCCTGGATGATACCGCCGATCGATGTTACGTCAGATGATGTGACATATCCCCCGTCAGCGCAGTTCGCGGCGCAGCAGCTTGCCCGTGACGCCGCGCGGCACGCCACTGACGGGCTCGAAGCGCTTGGGCACCTTGAACGACGCCAGCCGCGCGGCGCAGTGGTCCCGCAGCATCTCGGCCTGCACCTCGGCGTCGGCCAGCACCACCTGGGCCACGATTGCCTCCCCCCACTCCGGATCGGCGCGGCCGAACACCGCGGCGTCCACCACGCCCGGGTGCTCGAGCAGCACGGACTCGACCTCTGCCGGCGCCACGTTCTCGCCGCCGGTGACGATCGTGTCGGCCTTGCGGCCGGCGATGACCAGCCGCCCGGCGTCGTCGAAGGCGCCCAGGTCGCCGGTGTGCAGCCACCCGTCGGCGCCCAGCGCGCCGGCGGCGATGGTCCGACCCCGGACCAGCACCTCCCCGTCGTCGGAGATCCGCAGCTCGGTCCCCAGCAGCGGGATACCGTCGGTGGCGATCTGCGAGCACGCCTCCGTCATCCCATAGGACGGAGACACGCTCACGCGCGCCGCACGAGCGCGGGCGAGCAGCGCCGGAGCGATCGGGCCGCCTCCGAGCAGCACCCTCCGCAGCGTCGGTGGCTCTCGCAGCCCCGCGTCGAGCAGCCTCGACAGCATCGTCGGCACCAGCGAGACGAGCGTCACCCGCTGTGCCCGATCCATCAGCGCTGAGAGCGCGCGGTCGGTGTCGTAACGCTCGTGCAGCAGGACCGTGGTGCCGTAGATGGCCGAGCGGATCTGGATGGACAGGCCCCCCACGTGGGCCAGTGGCATCGGGCACAGCCACGTCTCGTCGGGGTCGAGGCCCAACGCGAGCGCCGAGCTCAGCGCGTTCCACAGCCAGTTGTCCGAGCTGAGCGCCACCGGCTTGGGCCCCGCCGTGGTGCCCGAGGTGAACATCAGGGTGGCGGTGGCATTGGGATCGATCTCACGCGGTCCGCGTGCACGCGCGCCGTCCCCGGGTCCCTCGGGCAGGGCGTCGAGGATCAGCGAGGCGTGCGCCGTGCGCAGCGCCTGCTCGGCTTCGGTGAGCCGCAGGTCGATCGGGACGGCCACGACGCCGAGGAGCAGACATGCATGGAGGGCCACCACGAGCTCGGCGCTGGGCAGGGCAAGGGCCACGTGGTCGCCCGGGGCCACTCGTCTGGCCTGAAGCGCGCTCGCCACCGTGCACGCGCGGTCATAGAGCTCCGCGTAGGTGGTCTGCGCACCGTCGGAGGTCTTGATCGCGGTGCGGTCGCCGTGCACGCGGGCGGCGCGGGTGAGCCAGGGTTCCATGGAGGTTGGGAGGCTAGCCCCGGCGTTCCGGCACAACGCGAACCCACGTCAACGACGGGCTATCGACGGCGGTACGGGCGCTCGCAGCGGGACCTGTGGTCGATAGTGAAGGAGATAGCTGCAAAATCCACCACAACCCCCGCG
>JBAQGP010000564.1:0-1866 GCA_049287845.1 Solirubrobacteraceae bacterium
GCCACGAGCTCCAGGCCCTCGCGCTCGTCCAGCGCCCCGGCGGCGACGAGGGCGCCGATCTCGCCCAGCGAGTGGCCCGCCATGAACGCCTCGAGCGGCCGGCCGAGCGCCTCCCAGCCGGCCAGGCTGGCGCAGAAGATCGCCGGCTGGGCGTAGTTGGTGCCCTCGTCGGCACGGGAAAAGGGGTCCTCGCCGACCGCCTGGACGGCCATCTCCAGCAGGTCGGGCCGGACGCGCTGCACGAGGTCGCGCATGTCCGGCGTCTGGCTCCCCTGGCCGGGGAACAGGATTGCGCTTGCGGCACCCATCGATCTCAACCTACGCCGCCCCTTGCCGTCGGATACAGGCTCGTCAGGTAGTTCCCCCCGTTCGGGGGGACCCCATTTGGGGGGTCCGTGTGCCCACCTGCCGTCCGCGAACGACCCAGTTTTCCGGGGGATCGGAGCCACCTCGCGCCCGGAGGAAGTACGCTGGACCGGAGATCGCCCGGTGAGCCTTCCCGCCCCCAGCCCCGAGACTGCCGCGCTGGTCACCGGGGCCTCCTCCGGCATCGGCGCGGCCATCGCCCGGGAGCTGGCCGAGCGCGGCCATGGGCTCATCCTCGTGGCGCGGCGCAAGGACCGGCTGGATGCGCTGGCGCAGGAGCTGAGCGGCGAGTTCGGCGTCCGCGCCGAGGCGGTCGGTTCCGACCTGGGCAAGGCGGCCTCGCGCCAGCGTCTCCCGGCCCGGATCGCGTCGCTGGGCCTGGAGGTCAGCGCGCTGGTCAACAACGCGGGCTTTGCCACCAACGGGCCGTTTCACGAGGCCGACTCAGCCCGCGAGCTCGAGCAGGTGCGGGTGCTGGTCGAGGCCGTGGTCGCGCTGACCTCGGCCTTCCTGCCCGACATGGTCCGCCGCGGCCGCGGCGCGATCCTCAACGTCGCGTCGACGGCCGGCATGCAGCCACTCCCGTACTCGGCGGGCTACTCGGCCGCCAAGGCCTACGTGCTCACGTTCTCAGAGGCGTTGCACCAGGAGCTGCACGGCTCCGGGGTGACCGTCACCGTGCTCGCCCCCGGTCCCGTCACCACCGACTTCTGGGCGATCTCCGGATGGGAGGTGGCCGGCGGTCAGTCGTTTGAGCGCGCGGTACCGCGCCCTGCGTGGGTGACCGCCGAGGAGGCGGCGTCGGCCGGTGTCAAGGGCCTGGAGGCGGGACGCCGGGTCGTCGTCCCCGGACTGCCGATCCGCGCGGCGATGCTCGCCAGCCAATACCTGCCCCACGCGCTCAAGCTGCCCGCTATCGAGTGGGCGATGCGGCGGCGCTGAGCGCGCACCGATACCCTTGAGTGGACAACCACTCGAGATCGAAAAGAGAGCCATGCCGAAGACGATCTACACCGCCGAGGCACACGTCACCGGAGGACGCCAGCACGGTCACGGCGCCACCACGGATGGCAGGCTCGACGTCCAGCTCCGCCCGCCGAGCGACGATTCCGACCAGGGCACCAACCCCGAGCAGCTCTTCGCCGTGGGCTACGCCGCGTGCTTCGAGGGGGCCCTCGGTGTCGTGGGACGCCGCGAGAAGGTCGACCTCGGCGAGGTGGCGATCGACTCGAGCGTCAGCCTCATCACCACCGAAGACCGCGGCTTCACCGTCGCCGTCAGGCTCGACGTATCGCTCCCGGAGGTCTCCGACGCCGAGCAGGCCAAGGAGATCGTCGCCGCCGCACACGAGGTGTGCCCGTACTCAAACGCCACGCGCGGCAACATCGACGTCGAGCTGGTCGCCAACGGCCAGCCGGTCTGAGCCGCTAGCTCAGCAACCCGATCCTCTGGGCGCGCTGCACCGCCTCCGCGCGGTTGCGCGCCTGGAGCTTGCGGTAG
>JBAQGP010000565.1:0-3887 GCA_049287845.1 Solirubrobacteraceae bacterium
GTGCTCGTGTACGCGATCGTCAAGGCTCAGGCCTACGGCTGGGGCTCGGCGCGGACGCTCGGCCTCGGGGCGGTGGCCGTCGTCCTGCTCGGGGGGTTTTTGATGATCGAGAGTCGCAGCAAGGCGCCGTTGATGCGGCTGGGCATCTTCCGCATCCGCACGCTGGCGGTGGCCGACACCGCCCTGCTGCTCGTCGCCTCCGGCATGTTCGGGATGTTCTTCTTCGCCTCGCTCTATGTCCAGGAGATCCTCGGGTACAGTCCGCTGCGCGCCGGCCTGGCCTTCCTGCCGGTGACGGCGGGGATCATCATCGGCGCCGGCGTCGCCCAGCAGGTCATCAAGCGCGTGGGCGTGCGCAACGTCTCCACCGCCGGTATCGCCCTGGCGAGCGCCGGGATGCTGGTCCTGACTCAGCTTCCGGTCCACGGCAGCTACGTCTCAGACCTGCTCGTGGGGCTGCTGCCGATGAGCCTCGGCATGGGCCTGACGTTCGTACCCATCACGCTGATGGCGACCAGCGGCGTCTCCGACGAGGATGCCGGCCTGGCCAGCGGCCTCTTCAACACAGCCCAGCAGGTCGGCGGCTCGCTGGGGCTGGCCATCCTCTCCACACTGGCGGCCAGCCAGACCACCAGTGTCCTGCACGGGACGAGTCCCGGGGCCGTCCTGGCCGCGCGCGTGTCCGGGTACCACGTCGCCTTCCTGGCGGCGGCCATCATGCTCGGCGCCGGCGCCGTGATCATGAGCGTCGCCCTGCGGCGGCGCCACATGCGCGACGTCGAGCGGGCCATCGAGGCGGGCGTGCAGCCCATACCCGCTTAAGCGCCTACGCTTACCCTCAGAGGCCACTAGCGTTCGTCATGCCAATGGAGCAGAATCCCCATCCGATGGAGGAGCGCCGCACCATGCGGGCGGACGCCGAGCGCAACCGGCGCCGGCTCCTGGACGCCGCGACGCAGATCTTCTGCGAGCGGGGGCTGGAGGTCGGCGTCGGCGAGATCGCGCAGCAGGCCGGGGTGGGACGGGGGACGCTGTTTCGCAACTTCCCCTCCAAGGAGCACCTGATCGCCGCGATCGTGGTCGAGCGGATGAAGGAGTCGATCAGCCGCGGCCAGACGGCGCTTCAGTGCGCCGACGCCGGCCAGGCGCTGTTTGATCTCATCGAGCAGTCCGTGGGTCGTTCACAGACCGATCGGGCCCTGTTCGATGCGATCGCGGAGACCTGGCTGGTCAACGACGAGATCCGAGAGGTACACGGCGAGCTCATCGGCGTGCTCGACGCGCTGGTCCGCAGGGCGCAGGACGCGGGAGCCGTCCGCACCGATGTCAGCGCGGTCGACGTGCTGATGATGGTCAAGGGCGTCTGCGAGGCGGTGGGCTCCTTCCAGCACCTCAAGCCCGACGTGACGCTGCGCCAGCTCGACCTCGTCCGCTCGGCGATCAGCGCTCCGGGGATGGAGCATCCGCTCCGTGGCTCACCGCCGTCGCTGCAGGACCTCGAGCAGGCCAAGGCCCCCAAGGCCCGGGTCACACCCCGCCGGGCCGCCGGGGCGGGCTGACAGCTCCACGCTCCTCCCGGGCGGCTACGGGCTGACGGCCCCCGCGCGCCGCTCCACCTCGGCGAGATCGACGGGCTCGGCGCGCCCGTCCTGCCAGGCAAACAGCGCCGGGGTCGTCACCACCCCCGCCCGGACGCCGGAGCGGAAGTCGCGCTTGACTCGCTCGCGCACATCGTCGCCGCGACGGTCGGCGTCAAAGCGCTCGAGGTCGAGCTCGAGCCGTCGTGCCCGGTCCCACAGGTGGGGATCCTCCAGCCGCGCCTGGTCGCCGAAGAGAAGGTCGTGCATCTCCCAGAAGCTGCCCTGACGCGCAGCGGCCTCGGCGGCGCACGCCGCCGGCCAGGCCCGGGGATGGCTCGAGCGGACGGGGAAGTGGCGGAAGACCACCTCGATGGGGAGCTCGCGCAGGCGCAGCTCCAGCGCCGCGCAGTACGGGCACTCGAAATCCGCGTACGCAATCGTCACCCGCCCCGCGCCGCGGCGGTGGTCGGAGTCAGACGGCTCGGGGACGGGAGCGGAGCCGAGCTCGCTCACGTGGGGCTCGCGCCTCAGCCCAGCGCGTCGAAGATCAGGTTGGCGCCCGGCAGATCGCCCGGTGACGCCGCCTCATAGGACCACTGCACGACCCCGTCGGGACCGATCAGGGCCAACGCCCGCTGGGGGAAGCCCCCCTCGTGGTAGGCGTCAAAGGCGCGGCACACCGCGCCCTTGGGCTCGAAGTCGGAGAGCTGCTCGATCGTCACGCCCAGCTTCTCGCGAAAGGCGGTCTGAGAGTACGTGGCGTCACACGAGACCCCGTAGAGGGTGGCCCCCTTGGCCTCGAAGTCCTCCAGGACCTCCTCGTAGAGGTTCAGCTGATCAGTGCAGACGGGGCTGAAGGCGAACGGGTAGAAGACCAGCACCGTCCTTGTGCCCTGCAGATCGGCGCGCGTGAAGTCGCTGCCGTCATCCCGCTTGAGGGTGAATTCGGGGACCGGGGTCCCGCTGGGGATCACCGGCGAAGGCCGAGCTCACGGATCACGGCGCGGTAGCGCTCGAGATCCGTCTTGCGCAGGTAGTTCAAGAACCGGCGGCGCTGGCCGTTGAGCATGAGCAGCCCGCGGCGCGAGTGATGGTCCTTGGAGTGCGTGCGCAGGTGCATCGTGAGCTGGTTGATGCGCTCGGTGAGCAGCGCCACCTGGACCTCGGTCTTGCCGGTGTCCGTGGGGCTGTCGCCGAACTTCTCGATCAGCTCCTGCTTGCGTTCCTGGGTCAGAGTCATGCGGCCGGTGAGGCTAGCAGAGTACGGGCGATCCGACGCCAGACGGCCACGCGCGATGAGAGCCGATCACACGCACAGCCGGCGCGTCTGCTCGACGTCGATGTGCATCTGCTCGACCAGCGCCTCGACGGTGGCAAAGCGGCGCTCGCAGCGCAGTCGGCCCAGGAAGTCCACGCGCAGCACCTGGCCGTACAGGTCGCCCTCGAAGTCCAGGAGGTAGGCCTCCACCAGCACGGCTCGCCCGGTGCCAAACGTGGGGCGCACCCCCACCGAGACCGCGGCGCACCGCCCGTCGGCCCGCGCGGCGTAGACCCCGTGGCCCGGGCACACCAGCTCCTCGTCGGGCACGATGTTGGCGGTGGGAAAGCCCAGCTCACGGCCACGCCGATCACCGGTCACCACCTCCCCGCGAAGCTGAAAGGGGGAGCCGAGAAACCGCGCGGCGTGCTCGACGTCACCGGCGGACACCAGCGCGCGGATATGGCTGGAGGACACGATCTCGCCGTCGACCTCGACGAGGCGCACCACGCGGGTCTCAAAGTGCGGGTCGGCGGCGAGCATGTCGGTGTCCCCGGCGGCGCCGTGGCCGAAGCGGAAGTTCTCCCCCACCGACACGTGGGTGGCGCACAGCCGCTCCACGAGCACGTGATCGATGAACTCGTCGGGTGTCTGGGCGGCGAAGCGCTCGTTGAATCCGATCACGACCAGCTCCCTGACCCCCAGCGCGGCGATCAGCTCGACCTTGGCGTCGAGACTGGTGAGCAGCCGCGGCGCCGCCTCCGGCCGGACCACGGCCAGCGGGTGGGGCTCGAAGGTCAGCACCGTGTCGCTGCCGGCGATGACCTCGCGGTGGCCGAGATGGACGCCGTCGAACTCGCCCACCGCCACGCGGCGCGGGCGGGCCTCGACGTCCGCGAGCATCGTCACCTGCATCGCGGCCAAGCCTAATGAGCCCCCGGCTCCGGCGGTTTCTCAGGCCGGGCCCGCGCTCAGCCCGCCGCGCGCAGACCGACCTCGATCCGCAGTGCCGCGCCGTCCGGCTCCGTCCGTGCCAGGGCAATCAGCCC
>JBAQGP010000566.1:0-6616 GCA_049287845.1 Solirubrobacteraceae bacterium
GTCAGGGCACCTGCACCGGGTCGGTGCCGCCCGCCCTGCGCCGGTCGCTGGACCTGCCCGCCGACGACGGGGGGCCATGCCCGATCACGATCAACGCCCACGGCCCCGTGTCCCCGCGCGAGGTCGCCGCCGGGGTGGGGTTTCGCAGGATCGCCACCGGTCGGTGGCTGGGCGCCGAGGTCACGTGGATGGCGTCGGGCTCCTACACGGGCCCCCTGCTCATCCGGGGCGAGATGCTGGGCGGCGGCGCGCTCGGCTTCGGCACCGGCGCGGTCCCGTACGACGAGCTGCAGCTCCTCGCTGCCGGCCAGGGGGCTCCTCGCGTCGCCTCCGGGGGACGGGCCTGGATCACGTACTCCCGCATCCTGTCCGGGGGCTGCTACGCCTACCAGGTCGACGGGACCAGCTTCTCGGAGGTGGTGGTCTTCCGCGCCGTCGCGTGAGTGAGCGCACTCGCGGCAGCCAGCGGGCGCGCCCGCCTACAGCTCGCGCGCGCGATCGATCCGGGCGACGGGTCCCCGCGCGGGCGGGGCGTTGCTGTCCAGCCCCGACTTCACGCCGTGCACCTGCATGTAGATCGCATAGCCGGCGTCCATCGCCAGCAGCGCGACCACGGCGGCGACCGCCAGGCGCCGCCGATGGCGCAACGTCTCGGCGGCCGCGACGTACACGACCGGTGCGGCGAAGAAGATCATTCGCCCCCAATCCAGCGCGAACGTCATCGCCCCCGCGCACAGAACCACCAGCACCAGGCCGCGGCGGGTGAAGCGCAGGCGCAGGACCGAGAACGGCGCCGCCAGCCACAACGGGCCATAGCTGAGGGCCATGCGCCGCAACTCCTCATGCCAGCCCCCGTGCCCGAGCGCGACCTTCAGCACGTCGACGCGCTCGGTGAGGAACGGCCCCTCGTAGCCCGGCTGATACTGCTCGCCGACGGCGACGATCGATCCCCGCAGGTAGATGTAGCCCGCGATGGGCAGCGCCGCGACCACCGCGAGGTCGCGCGCCGCGGCCCGGTCCAGTGGCCGCTCAGCCCACACGGCATAGGCGAGCGGAATCAGAAACAGGCAGGCCTCGTGGATGGTCGCGCCGACGAGCAGCGTCAGGGCGAGCGGCAGCAGCCGGTGCGTGACGATGAAGTACGCCCCCAGCATCAGGACGAGGATGGCCGCGGCGTCGACCTCCCGCCCGTTGCGCAGGAACACCACCAACAGCGGTGGCGACACGGTCAGGCCGACGGCAAGCCCCAGCGCGAGCTCGTCGCCGACCTCGAACTCGCGCAGGAGCGCGAACAGCGTGCCCCCGGCCGCCCCGGCGCACAGGAGCGCCAGCGCCTCCCAGGAGAACGCCTGGGAGAACGGGAGGACATGGACGAGATAGGGCAGCCCGACACGAAACGCGTAGGGGAAGTTGTGCGGGCCGCCGGGGTGCGCGGCGATACGCGAGTAGTAGGGCTCGTCGCCGGAGAACCCGACCTGGTGGCGCAGGAGCGCATTGAGGACCACCGCCACGGCCAGGCACACCACGCCCACCGAGGGCGGCGACAGGCGCCGGAGACCCGCGAGGCGCAGGTCTGAGCGAGCCCGGGCGACCAGGAGCTACCCCTGACCGTACATCTGCTCGATCGCGTCGGCGTACTTGGCCGCGATCGGCTTGCGCTTGAGCTTGATGGTGGGCGTCAGCTCGTCGCCGCCCGGCAGCCAGTCGCCGCGGACGATCGTGAACTTCTTGATCTGCTCGACCCGGGCCAGGCGCTCGTTGGCCACGTCGAGCCCGGCTTGGACGGCCGCCACCATCCGGGGCTCGACGGCCAGGTCCTCCAGCGACTGCTCACCCAGCCCATTCTGCTGCGCCCACACGGGCGCAAAGTCCGCATCGAGGACGATCAGCGCGGTGTTGTACGAGCGCGCGTCGCCGATGCAGCACGCCTGCCCGATGAGCGGGCTCGAGGTCTTGACGGCCGCCTCGATGTTGGCCGGGGACATGTTCTTGCCGGCCGCGTTGATGATGATCTCCTTCTTGCGGTCGACGATGGTGAGGTAGCCGTCCCCGTCAAGCGTGCCGAGGTCGCCGGTATGCAGCCACCCGTCAGCGTCCAGCGCCTCGGCGGTCTTCTCGGGCTGGTTGCGGTAGCCGCTCATCAGAAACTCGCCGCGGCACAGGACCTCGCCGTCCTCGGCGAGCTTGATCTCCACGCCCGGCGAGGCCGGGCCCACGGAGCCGATCCGCACCTCGCCGGGCCGGTTGCAGGTGCCGGTGCCACACGTCTCCGACATGCCCCACAGCTCGGCCAGCTCGATCCCGATGGCGTGGAAGAACTCCACCACCTCGACCGGCGTGGGCGCGGCTCCGACGTTGACGGCCACAGCCTGGTCCAGGCCCAGCATCGCCCGCAGCTTGGAGAACAGCTCCTCGTCGGCCTTGGCCACCCGGGTCTCCAGCTCGGCCGGCACCGGCTGGCCCTGTTGGCGTAGGCGTACCCGCTCGGTGGCGGCGGCCAGGGCCGCTTGCACCGCCCTGCGCTGCTCCTCGGGCTGGGCGGCCTGCATCGTCTCCAGGCCGGCCTTGAGCTTCTCCCAGATCCGCGGCACGGCGAAGAACCAGTTGGGCCGCACGCCGGGCAGGTAGGAGAGCACCTCACGGGGATTGGGTGCGCAGGTGACGGTCCCGGCGAAGATGACCGGGATGTAGTGATGAGCCATCCGCTCGGCGATGTGTGCCGCCGGCAACCACGAGATCACGCGCGATCCCACGGGGAACGCGATCACCTGGCGCACCCCCTGCGCGGTGAACATCACGGCGTGATGGGTGAGCTGCACGCCCTTGGGATGACCGGTCGTCCCGGAGGTGTAGATGAGGGTGGCGAGGTCGTCTCCCGTCACCTTCGCGCATGCGGCCGCCCCGTCGAACGCCGGGTCCGCCCCTTCGACCTCGGCGAGCGCCAGCACCTGATCCGGGGCCTCACCGTCGACGACGATCACATGCTCGAGCTCGGGCAGGCTCTGCCGCGCCTCGAGGATCACCGGCAGGAACGCCTGCTCGACGATCGCCACGCGCGCTCCGGAGTCGTTGATGAGGAACTCGATCTCGTGCGCGGGATAGGTGACGTAGATCGAGAACGGCGTCGCCCCCAGGGTCACGGTGGCCAGGTCGGCGAGATGGAACTCCGGCCGGTTGGACAGCATGATCGCCACGCACTGACCGCGTCCGACGCCCAGCTTGGCCAGGCCGCCGGCCAGTGCGTCGACGCGCTCCAGGAGCTCTGACCAGCTCAGCGTCACGCTGTCGTCGGGCGTGCGGACGGCCACGAGGTCCGGGTGGCTGGCTGCCGTGCGACGCACCGCTTCGGCCACCGTCGCGGCGTCGACGGCGGACCCCGCCGGCGACCTTGTCGTCGTGCTGCTCTCCATCGTCTCCTCCTGATCCCCGGGGGGCGTCCGTCAGCGGGGCTAAACCTAGCGCAGCGCCGGCGCTCTCAGTGGATGTTGAAGCCCGGGCCGCTCAGGGTGGAGATGTCGTTGGAGAGCCCGATCACGAACAGCAGCACGATCAGGGCAAAGCCGACGACGCTGGCCCGCTCCATCACGCGGAAGGGGATCCGGCGCCCACGGACCTTCTCCGCCACCGCCCAGAACACGTGGCCGCCGTCGAGGGGCAGGAACGGGAACAGGTTGATGACCCCCAGCGACAGCGAGATGAGCGCCAGGACCTCGAAGGCCCTCGTGGCGCTCGCCGAGAACGACTTCTCCGTGTAGACGTAACCGCCGACCACGCTGTTGAGCTGCTTGCGCTCCTTGGGCTCGAAGATGCGCCCGATCGTGGACACCGTCTGGGTGGTCACCGTCCACAGCCGCGATACCGCCGTCCCCGCGGCGCCGGTCACGCTCGGGTAGATGGTGCCGGCCACGCGGCCGCCGAAGTCAAAGCCCAGCTCCGGATGGCCCGACGTCTGCTGGGGCCGGACATGGAAGGTGAGGAGCTTTCCCTGCCGGCGGATCACCACCGTCGCGGGCGTCGCGGCGGTGCAGCCGTCGGCCTGGCCCGTCGCGCAACGGTGGCTCATGATCTGCCTGCGCAGCGCCTCCGTCGAGCCGCCCACGCCATCGATGGACACGAGTTGATCGCCCGGCTTCAGGAACGTGGCCGCCGGCGTCCCCTTGACGACCGCGGCGACCTGCTTGGTTGGCACCACCACCTGCTGGCCCTGGGAGTACAGCAGCACCCAGGCGATGCCGAACGCGATGAGGATATTGACCAGCGGCCCGGCGAGGATGGTGACCACCCGCTTCCAGACCGCCTGGTTGTAGTAGGCGCGTGGCGCGACCTCGGGCGAGAGCTCCTCGTTGGGGTTCATCCCGGTGATCCGGACATAGCCCCCCAGGGGAATGACGCCGATGCCGTACTCGGTCTCGCCCCAGGTGCGCTTGATCGGCATCGGCCCGAAGAACAGCGAGAACCGCTCGACGCGCATCCCGACCGCCTTGGCCGCCACGAAGTGGCCCGCTTCGTGCAGGAAGATGAGTGCGGCGAAGCCGAGGAATGCGAGGACGTACGACATGCGCGCGGCTCCGAGTGTGCCAGGCGCGGCTAAGAGGCGATGAAGGCGGCCACTAGGCCCCGGCGAGCGAGTCGACCAGTTCGGTGGCCAGCCGGCGCGCCTTGGCGTCAGCATGGGCCAGCGAATCGAACGAGTGCACCTGCTGCTCGGGCAGGCGGGTCAGCGTCTCCTCGATCACCTCGGCGATCTGGAGGAAGCGCAGGCGACCGCCCAGGAAGGCGTGCACGGCGATCTCGTTGGCGGCATTGAGCGTGCACGGCGCGGTACCGCCGGCGATCCCGGCCTCCCGGGCCAGCCGCAGGCAGGCGAACGTCTCGGTGTCGACGGGCTCGAAGGTCAGCGCGCCCAGCTCGGCCAGATCCAACGCCCGCACCGGCACGTCAACCCGTTCGGGGTGGTGCAGGCCATAGGCGATCGGGACCCGCATGTCCGGGTACCCGAGGTGGGCCAGGGTGGCTCCGTCGCAGAGCGCAATGAGGCTGTGGACGATCGACTGCGGGTGCACGATCACGTCGATGTCGGCGTACGGGGTGCCGAACAGGTGGTGGGCCTCGATCAGCTCCAGGCCCTTGTTCATGAGCGTGGCGGAGTCGATCGTGATCTTGCCGCCCATCGACCAGGTGGGATGCGCCAGCGCCTGCTCCACGGTGACCGCATCCAGCTCGTGGGCCTTGCGGCCGCGGAACGGGCCTCCCGAGGCGGTCAGGATCAGCTTGACGACGGTCCCGGGACGTTCGGCCCCCAGGAGCTGATGCAGCGCCGAGTGCTCGGAGTCGACCGGGATGATCGCGGCCCCCGTGGCCTCTGCCAGCTGCATCACCAGCTCGCCGCCGACGACCAGCGACTCCTTGTTGGCCAGCGCCAGATCGATCCCCTCCGCCAGCGCGGCCACCGTCGGGACCAGGCCGGCCGAGCCCACGATGCCGTTGAGCACCAGGTCGCAGTCCGTCTCGGTGATGAGCGAGACGATGCCGTCGGACCCGGCCAGCACCTCGCCGTCGGTCCATGCCTCGGCCGCTCGGGCGGCGGCGACGGGATCGGCGAGGGCAACCCGCTTCACGCCGTGGGCACGGGCCTGCTCGATCAGGGTCTCCCACGCGCTCCCGGCGCTCAGCCCCACCAGCTGGAGCTCGTCATCGCCGCTGCGCGACACGACGTCGAGGGCCTGGACCCCGATGGAGCCGGTTGAGCCCAGGATGACGAGCCGGCGCGCCACGGGGCGATTGTAGGCGCCGCCGGTCGAGGCTCAGTGCGGAAGCGAGACCCAGACGTAATAGCCGGCGACCACGGTGAAGATGACCGCATCCAAGCGGTCCAGGGCGCCGCCGTGGGCGCCGAACACGTGGCCGGCGTCCTTGATGCCCGCGTCGCGCTTGATCAGGGACTCGAACAGGTCGCCGATGGGCCCGAAGACCGCCACCGCGATGCCGAGGACCAGCGCGTCGCCCTGCGTCAGCCACGTCTGCTCCAGGCCGGCGATGAACACCGACAGGATCGCGATCAGCATCCCGCAGAACAGCCCTTCCCATGTCTTCTTCGGGGAGATGCTCGGCGCCAGCAGCCGCCGGCCGAACAGGCGGCCGCCGATGTAGGCGGCAGTGTCGGCCAGGAAGGTGCCGACCAGGATGTCGATCAGGATCCCGCCGCCGTGGTCCAGCCGCCGCAGCAGCACCGCGTGAGCGAAGGCCAGGCCCAGCCAGAAGACCCCCAGCAGCGTGCCCGCGATCGAGACGCTCGGCGTGCCGTCGCCGCCGCGGGCCACGACGGCCAGGAACGTCACCGGGATCGAGGCCACGGTCACCTCCATGACGTCTCGCTCGGTGCCGAAGCGTGCGGCGAGCACCATCGCGGCGGCGGCGGCGAAGCCCACGACCGGCGTCGGCTTCCAGCGAGGGAGCATCCGGTAGAGCTCGTGCAGGCAGACCCAGCTGAGCGCGAGCATGAACAGCGCCCACGCCGTCCCGCCGAGGTCGACGAACACGATTGCCACGACGGCCGCGGGGACGGCGACGGACACGCGCGCCAGCAGATCGGAGCCGCGCCGCCGCTGACCCCGGC
>JBAQGP010000567.1:0-1580 GCA_049287845.1 Solirubrobacteraceae bacterium
GGCCCTGATCGGGGACAGGCGTCTGGCGCGAGCTGCCGAGCAAGGACATCGCGGCCATGCTCCGGCGCTCAGAGGATCCGGCGTGGACCAGGCGATGGCCCACCCCAGCCCGCGGTCAGATCCTCCGCCTCCTACGCGAGCACGGCGCTGAGCCCGGCCGCTGCGGTCGGCAAGCTCGACGAGGCGCCCCTGGGACGAAGTCCGATCACTTCCGGCACGTGCGCAAGCTCAGCCTGATCGAGCACCGAGGCGATCCCGCGTTGAGGCGCCCTTGAGCATGTGCGAGCGCATAGGCAAACCGGCGGCGTCGGGAGGGCCGAAAACTTCGTGACGGCAAGTAGTGGTTGAGGAGCTTGACGTCCCGGTGCACCTCAGGGCCGGCCGTGCTGTCGGATGGGCGCCCATCGCCAGGCGCCGCCTGACCTGTCGAACAGCACTCGCGTTTAACCACCACAACTAGCTCCCGCCCGGGCCCACACTGCGGCTGGGTCCCAAGGGCGCACAATGCGTCCTCTTCTCCTCGCCCCCTCACCGTCGCGCCCGGGTTTGCTGTAGACGCAAGAGGCGACCCCCAGCGCCCACGGGCCGCTGGCGCGCCCCTCCTCGCAAGGGGCGCTCGACGTCAAACGGTTGACCGGAACTTCGCCGTCGCGCCGCATTGCCGGCTGGGTCCGGCTGGGCCGCACCGCCGTGACATTAGGGTGCCGAGAGGAACGCCTCGACGTCTGCGGCGAACTCGGCGTGGTACTGGAACAGGAAACCGTGAGCCGAGTCGAGGTAGATCTTGATGCGACAGTCCGGGAGCAGGCCTGCCAGGAGGTACGAGTAGCGGGCTGGGATCATCGGGTCGCTGTCACCACTCGCCACAAATACGGGCTTGTCGATGGCCGTGACGCGCTGTAGGAGCGAGTGGTTAGGCACGCCCCAGTCGCAGACCGCGTCGTACTGAGCCAGGCGGGTGGCCCAGTCGGACTGCTCGTCGCGGTCGGCGGTCCGGCCGCCGAAGATCCGACCGGCCACCTCCATACCGGCGGCCGCTCCGACCTCGGATTGGGTGAAGAAGACTGAGAGGTACTCCTCCAGGCCGGGCTGGGGCTGGCCCAGGGCATCCATTACCTTCGCGGGCCACCCGTGCATTCCGCTGGCGCCCTGCGGTGCGGACGCGGCGAGGATGACGCGCCGCACCGCCGCCGGACGGATGAGCGCGATCTCTTGGGCGACGAAGCTCCCGATCGAGAATCCGAGAAGATCGACCGTATCGAGTCCGAGCGCGTCGATGAAATCCAGCGCGTCTTTCGCCATCTCGGCGAACGTGCTGGGGGTGGTCCCGCTCGAACTGGCCACCCCCCGGCCGTTAAACGTGATGACTCTGCGGCTCGAGGCCAAGTCATCGATTAGCGCGGGATCCCACGCGTCTAGGTTTCCGCGAAAGTGGTGGAGCATTACTAGTGGGACGCCGCTTTCACTCCCGACCTGCCGGTAAGCGTAGTCGACGCCGTTGCTGGCGTTTGCCATGTTGGTGGGAACGCGCGCGTACGGCGTCTTACCTGCTGTGGCGGACATCGCCGTCATCTCTGGCG
>JBAQGP010000568.1:0-2749 GCA_049287845.1 Solirubrobacteraceae bacterium
CGCCGCCGCGTTGGTGAATTCGACCGCCGAGCGCCCTTGTGTGCCCAGGACGTCCAGGTCAGGAGCGGGGTCTCCGCTCTCGGGAAGCGCGGCGTAGGGCCAGTCGGTGCCGAACACGATGCGCGCAGGTGCGCCGGCTCACCGGGCTGGACGAGGCGGCGGCGCGCACTGCCCTGGCGTCGTTCGGGATCTCCGCCGAGCTGGCCGGTCGCAGCGGCGCGACGCTGTCGCCGGGCGAGCGGACACGGGCGGAGCTGACGGTCATCGCGCAGCAGCGCGCCACCTGCCTGCTGCTCGATGAGCCCACCAATCACCTCGACATCGAGTCGCTCGAGGTCCTGCAGGCCGCGTTCGCGGCCTGGCCCGGGACGCTCGTCGTGGCCACCCACGATCGCCGTCTCGCCGGCGACCTGCGGCTGGACCGCGAGATCGCGTTGTGACGCCGCTCTAGGCGCCTGCCGTCCCGGTCAGCCGCTCGACGAGCCGCGGAACGAGCGCCGCCGCGTTGGTGAATTCGACCGCCGAGCGCCCTTGTGTGCCCAGGACGTCCAGGTCAGGAGCGGGGTCTCCGCTCTCGGGAAGCGCGGCGTAGGGACAGTCGGTGCCGAACACGATGTGATCGAGCGACGTCACCTCGCGGGTGGCCGCGAGCGCCGGGGCGTTGTTGGTCAGGCCGGTGTCGTAGTAGAGCCGTCTGAGGTAGGCGAGCGCCCCCGCGGGGGCCTGGGCGGCCCGCTCGGGCTCCCGATCGGCCAGCGAGGCGATGCGGTGGGCCAGGAACGGCGCCGCGCCGCCGAGGTGGGCGAGCTGGACGCGGATCGCGGGGTGGCGCTCCAGGGTGCCGCTGTAGATGAGGTTGGCCACCGCCCGCACGGTCTCGAACGGGAACTCGTACATCCAGACAGGGTGGGGGAGGGGCAGCGGGTGCGGCGGCAAGGCGGGATGCACGAACACGTAGGCGCCGCGCTCGTTCAGCGCGGCGAACAGGGGCTCCCATGCCGGATCGCCGAGATATGTGCCCGCGATGTTGGTGAGGAGCAGCACGCCGTCGAGCCCCAGCTCGTCCAGGGCGCGCTCGAGCTCGCTGATCGCCGCGTTCACGTCCGGGAGTGGCAGGATCGCCACCGCGGCGAACCGCCGGGGTTGTGCCGCCACGATCTCCGCCAGGCCGTCGTTGGCGCGCCGGGCCAGATCGCGCCCGTCGGCGGTGGGGCCCAGGAAGGCCCCGGGGGGCCCGGTGGAGACGACGGCGCCGTCGATCTCGTGGTGCTCCATCGCCGCCTCGAGCCCGGCCAGGGTCATCGGCGGCAACGGGGCGTCTCCGAGCGCCGCCCGGTAGGCGGGAGGGTGGACGTGGGCGTGCGTGTCGATCCGCATACGCGCCCCGAGACTACTTCTCCACGAACAGGCGGGACAGAGAGCCGCGGGCGCCCCTGTAGACGGCGATCGGCAAGCCGCGCCCGTAGGCCCCGCCGGGCCGTGGCGGCGCGCCGACGTTCTCACCACCGATAGCATCCACGCTGGTGAGGCATCACCGCGAGCGATGTGAGCCACGGCGCCCCATGGTGCGTCGATCGTCTTGGCGCGCCCGCGCGGCGACGTCTGCATGCGTGGTCGCGGTGGCAGCCGCGGTCTCTGGGTGCGGGGACGCGCCCAATCCCCCGATCGCCATCGTGCAGAACTATCTGAACGCGCTCGGCGGGGGCGAGTACGTGTCCGCCTGCGGCATGGTGGATGGCCAGGCCCTCCAGGCTCTCACCCGCGCAAAGCACGTGAGGATGAGTTGCGTCAAGCTGTTGAGCCGCTGCCTGCCCAACCGGTCGATCGTCCTCAAGAGCGATCAGACCCAGCTGCTCTACGCGAACATCAACGTCAGCCTCAGCGACAACGGCACCGTCGCCGATGCCGATACCAGCGCCACCCCTGTGGCCACCGAGCTCAAGCACGTGACCCTCAAGCACGAGCACGGCATCTGGAAGGTCACCGGGCTCGGGCACGCGATCGAGGCGTGCCGGCCGACCGCGCACAAGCCGCGGCACCACTCCCGGCACAAGCGCTGACTCGCCGCCGCGCTCGGCTCCGTCGCCGGTGGTCTTCACGGACGCGGGCCGTCGGCCGGCGTGAGCGCCGGCGGATTCATGGCGGTGTGGATCGTCGGGGCCACGGCGGCCGAGTAGGCGATCGCGTTGATGACCTCGCCCGGAGCCACGCCGGGATAGCCCCGGCTGCGGCGGGCCAGGACGTCGATCTCCTCGAGCAGCATCCCGGTACGGCGGTCGAACGCGAGGCGTTCGGCGACCCCGACGCCCCGCGGCGCCGGGAAGGCGAGGATGTCCGCCGGATGTCCGCCGATGGTCGCGGTCCCGGCCCGACGCACACCGGGGAGAGTCGCCAGCACACGGGCCAGAGCGCTCTGCACGGCGGGTGGGGTCGGCCCGAACGTCAGCAGACGTGCGATGAGCTGGACCGGGGCCCAGTTCTCGCTCTGGGCGGCCAGGCCGGGCCGCAGGCGGAGCAGCCGCGCCCGAAGCGCCGCCGGATCGGCGGGAAGCGTCAGCACGTCGTGGGCGCTCAGGTTGAGGAAGTTGGGGTCTGGCTGGTCCGCCCCGTAGTGCTGCTCGATCCGCGGTTTGGGCGCGACCGGGACGTATGGCCCGAACCGCCGGACATCGGCGGGGTCGGCGAAGTGGGGGGTGCCGTCGGGCATCTCCTCGTAGAACGCGTTGCCGAGTCCGTCGTAGCCCTCCTC
>JBAQGP010000569.1:0-5139 GCA_049287845.1 Solirubrobacteraceae bacterium
GAGCTGGAGCTCGTACAGCTGCTGCTCGGCCTCGTCGGCCCGCCGGCGCAGGTTGGCGGTCTCGCGCGACTGCGTGAAGAAGAGGAGGACCAGCAGCGCGAGGCCGATGATCGAGGCGAACCCGGCCTTGGCACCCACCGAGTTGATGAAGTGCTGGATCGAGAGGGTGGCGTAGGCGATCGAGGCCATGGGTTACGGGCGCAGTCTAAGGGTGGACGGTGGCGCGTCGCCGGAGGGAAGCGTGGCGCGCGCGCCGGACAGCTCCGACACGGTTTTCGCCAGCGCGGCGGCGTCACCTTCGAGAACCAGCAGGTTTATGTCCGCGAAGGTTTGGTCCACCCACTCGGGGTCCAGCCGCTCGTGGCTGGCGCGCTGGATGCGCTGCACCGGGGTGGGCTGGGGGTGCTCGTGGGTGTCGAAGAGCTCCTCGTGGAACTTCTCGCCCTTGCGGGCGCCGACGATGTCGATGGCGATGTCGCGCTCGGGCTCGAGCCCCGACAGCCTGATCATCGTCTTGGCCAGATCGATGATGCGGACGGGCTCCCCCATCTCCAGCACGAAGATCTCGCCGCTGGCCTCGTCGCGCAGCGACCCGGCGCGGATGATGAGCTGGACCGCCTCGGGAATCGTCATGAAGTAGCGGGTCATGCGTTCGTCGGTGACGGTGACCGGGCCGCCCGCGGCGATCTGGCGGCGGAAGATCGGCACCACCGAGCCCGAGGAGCCGAGCACGTTGCCGAACCGGACCGTGGCGTAGCGAGTGCGGGGGTGCTTGGTGGCCTCCGCCTCCAGCGCCCATTCCGCCAGCGCCTTGGACGCGCCCATCACTGTCGCGGGCTTGACCGCCTTGTCGGTGGAGACGAGCACGAACGTGTCGACGCCGATCTCCCCGGCGATGCGCGCCACCAGCCGTGTGGCCAGGGCGTTGTTGCGGATGGCCTCGACGGGATTGTTCTCGGTGATCGCGACGTGCTTGTAGGCCGCGGCGTGAAACAGGACCGAAGGCCGGTGCTCGGCGAGCACCTCGCGCATGCGCTCCTCCTCCTTGCAGTCGGCCAGGACCGTCACCGCGGTGCGCACATGGCGCTCCTCCTCGAGCTCGCGGCGGATCTCGAACAGGTTGTCCTCCGCGTGGTCGACCAGCACGAGCAGCCGGGGCCCGACCCGGGCGATCTGGCGGCACAGCTCGGAGCCGATCGAGCCACCGGCGCCGGTCACCATGACCACCTGGCCGGCGAGGTAGGCACCGACGCGCTGCAGCTCCTCGCGGACGGGCTCGCGGCCGAGCATGTCCTCGACGCGGACCTCGCGCAGCTGGCGCGTGACGCGGAGCTGCCCCGACCCATCGCGCAGCAGCTCGAACACGGTTGGCATCGTCCGCACCGGGATGCCGCGCGCGCGGCACGCGGCGACGACCCGACCGCGCAGCTCACCCGGTGCTGACGGGATGGCGATGACGACCTCGTCGGGCTCCAGCTCGTCCAGGACGCGCACCAGGTCGGACTCGGTGTTGCCCAGGACCTTGAGCCCGTGCTCGTCCTTGATGCCCCGCTTGCGGGGATCGTCGTCGAGGAAGCCGACCGGCGTGAGCCCCAGCCCGGGGTTGCGCATCAGCTCGCGGACGACGAGACGGCCGCCCTCGCCGCCGCCGACGATGAGCACCTCGCGTGCGCCCTTGCCGGCGCGGATGGTGCGGATCCGGCCCTCCACGATGAGCTGCACCGCGAAGCGTGCGCCGATGAGCAGGGCCAGGGTGAGCAGGAAGAACAGCGAGATGACGCTGGCCGGCAGCGCGACCGACACGGCCGGGCCGGGCCCGTATTGGGCCGGGTGGACGTGGAGGACGCCCCGGGTCACCACCGTGGTCGTCGGCCACTGCACCGGATGCAGCAGCGCGATGAACCCGACGACGACCACGGTCGCGACGAACACCCCCTTGAGCACGGCCTCGTAGTCGCGCTGCCCGATGAAGCGCCACAGCCGCTGGTATTGGCCGAACGCCCCCAGCGCGAGCAGGGTCAGCACGACCACCCAGCCGATCGTGGCGGTCAGGAGGTGGCCGTAGCGCTCGTTGGATCCGTTGAGGTCACCCTCGAAGCGCAGCCAGAAGGCGAGGAAGTATGCGAGCGCGACCAACAGGCCATCGAGCACCAGCTGAGGGAGCGCGTGACGATGGACGGGGAAGGCCGCGGATCTGATCCGTCGGCGCATGCGCCGGAATTCTAGTAGCGGCTGTATGAAGAACCGCTAAGGCGCGGCGTCGGGGGGCGGCCGATCAGGAGATCCACGACCGGGTGGCCGAGGACACGCTCAGATCGCACATGGCGTTACTCGGCAGTGCGCGATCTGTGGCTTCAGCCCGCTGAACTCTGGGATCGCACAGCCTCCGGACGGGCACCGCGCGATCTGTGGCTTCAACGTCGCCGCCGACCGCCCAGCGCGCCGGGTCGGGCTGCGGATCGAGCCGGCCCCCCTACTTGCGCACCAGCACGCCCTCGGGATGGCGCGCCGTGGGCACGTACAGCGCCTTCATCTTGCTGCAGGTGCTCCCCGGCGGCTGATGGTTGGGGGTGACCTTCCATCCGTTGGGCAGCGGTACGAAGTACAGGTCCGGGCGCGTCTTGGCCAGCTCGATCTTGGGCCGGTAGCCGATCACGCCGGTGTTGCGGTGCAGGTAGAAGCCCATGATGCTGACGTACTCGACGTTGAGCACCGGCCAGCCGCAGGCCTGCACCCGCTGGGCCCCGCCCAGGGCGGTGATGAGCGCGCCGAGCCTGTTGATCTCCTTGGTGCGGCCGCGCTCGTGGCTGATGTCCCTGTGCTCGGCGCGCGCGAGGCTGATCCCGTGCGGGACCGTCACTGCGATGAGCACCACCGCCAGCGGGATGCCCGCCCACGCCGGCAGAGCACGCCAGTAGCGCTTGGCGTCCAGCAGCAGCCAGCCGACCGCGATGCCCGCCAGGACGGCGGTGAGGCCGGCGGGCTCGAAGAGGTAGCGCGGCACGCCCGGGAAGCCGTGCAGCACGAACGCGATCTCGATGACCACCCAACCTGCGGCCATGCCCGCGAGCGTCACCACGGTCCAATTGCGGCGCAGCAGGGCCATCCCCAGCACGAGCAGAGCCGCGAGCTCAACGGCGATGAAGTTCAGCCCGGTGAAGCGGCTGATCGTGCAGGTGATCTTCCCGGTGGTGCACTCTCGCGGCGAACGTAGGGCGAGCTGCCCGGCGATGTTGGGACGGCCGTTGGTGATCGTCGGAACGCCGAACCAGAGGAACAGGGTGATGACGGCGCCGCCGATGACCATCCTGCGCATCTCGGGGCGCCTGAGGATCAGCCACCCGCCGTAGACCGCCAGGAACGGCCAGACCTCGGGGCGACCCAGCCCGGCGAGGATCCCCAACCAGAAGGCCCAGCGCAGGCGCCCGGACAGGTATTGGTCGATCGCGGCCAGGCACACGCTGACGAGCATGGGGTCCGACTGCGCGCTCATCAGATAATGGAAGTAGTCCTGGAGGCCGAGCACGCAGGCGCCGCCGACGATGCCGGCGATCCAGGGGACGAGCTTGGTCCGCCCAGCCCCGCCCTCGGCGGCGGTCAGGCGGTAGGCGATGCGGCCGCCGAACACTGCGCCCGAGAACGAGATCGAGACCGCGGTGAGCATCCACAGATAGACCGCCCAGTGGCCGACCAGCGAGTAGACGATGGTGAAGATGAAGGTGAAGGGCTTCCACGAGGGGGCGCCACCGAGGTCCAGCGTGCCTCGCAGGGCGTGGTAGCCCCAGTTCAGCCAGCCGTAGGGGTCATAGCCCGGCCGGGTGTTGGCCCAGCGCAGGACGATGGCGGCGGCGAGGACCACGGCCAGGCCGACGAGCCACCACGCGTACCGGCGCAGCGGCGATCCGCCGCTCGCACCGGGGCGGTCCTGCGGCGAGGAGGGATGGCCCCCGGGACCAGGGGCGTGCGGCGTCTCTAGCGTGGTGTCAGACACGAGGCGCCACGCTACGGTACCAGCGCGCCATGTGAGAACGCGCTCATCGGGGCTTGGCCGGGCGTGAGAGCAGCTCCACCAGCAGCTCCGGGTCGCGGCGCACCCGATCCGCGCGGTGGCCGGGAGCCGTGACCCCATGCCGCTTGACCAGCCACACCTGCTCGGGATGCTCGAGCCGAGCCAGCCGGCCCTCGGCGATGAGCTGCTCGTCCACGGCGCCCAGCCGGCCCTCGAACACCGTGAACACGGGGGTTCCCAGCGCCACCGCCTCCCGGTTCATCGTGCCGCCGGCGGAGACCACCAGGTCGGCGTAGGCGATGAGCGACTGCGCGTCGATCGCCGTCTCGGGGACGATGAACCCACCCGTGCGGCCCAGCTCCGCGCGCTGCTGGGGCGTGCGCGGCAGGACCACGGTCTGCGCGCCGCGCAGCCTCTCCAGGACCTGCCCGAACAGGTCGTTCTCAAAGCGGTGATAGAGCGATACCGACGGCGGAGTGCGCACCACGGCGATGGGCTGCGCGGGGTCCAGACCAAGCTCGGGGAGGATCCGGGGGTCGGGCTCGAAGTCCGCCAGGTAGTACTCCTCCTTGAGCCCCGGATAGCGCTCCAGCTTGCGCCGCGCGCCGTAGCGGTCCATGCGCTGGGGCGGGATCGCCTCGGGGATGACCACGGCCTGGGCCAGGCGGCAGTTGATGTTGTGCTGCACGGTGGCCCACTCATAGTCAAAGGTGGTCGAGCACGGGATGCGCAACAGCGCGGCGGCCACGGTGATGTCGTTGGAGCCGTGGCCGATGGCCAGCGCAAACGGGCCGTTGCGGCGCGCCCAGCGGGTCAGCTGGACCGACCGGGAGACCAGGCCGCGCGCCTTGTCGAGCAGGCCGGCGCCGCGGTGCGTACCGATGGCCGTGTGCTCGATGCCGAAGCGGTCGCACAGCGCAAGCGTCTGCGCGAAGTCCCGGGCGGTGACCCGGACCTCGTGACCGTGCGCACGCAGGCGCTCGATGACCGGCCGCAGCACCAGGACGTGAGGAGAGTTGGTGAAGTCGACCCAGACGCGCACGGCCGCTCGTCGCCGCGCGCGGGCGCTTACGCCGCCGCGGCGAGCGCGGCCACGACCTCGCCCGCCTGGGCCTGGGTGAGGACCGGGC
>JBAQGP010000570.1:0-1816 GCA_049287845.1 Solirubrobacteraceae bacterium
GTCCGGCTCCCAGCACGACGACGCGCTCGCCGGACCGGATTCGCCCGCGGCGCACGGCGTGGACGGCGACCGAGACCGGCTCGGCCAGCGCCGCCAGCGCGCCGTCGGAGACGCGGATTGGGAACACCTGCTCCTGGGGGAGGCAGAGCAGCTCCTGGAGCCCGCCGTCGGTGTGTATGCCGACCAGCGAGAAGTTGTCGCACACGTTCGGGCGCCCGACGCTGCACGGGTAGCACGCGCCGCAGGCGCTGATCGGCAGCATCGCCACGCGCTGGCCCGAGGTCAGGTCCGGGCGGCAGTCCGTCGCGGCGGCGACGATCGTCGCGCCGACCTCATGGCCGAGCACGCGGGGGAACCGCGAACCGCCCGCCGCGTCGGAGAGATGGCCCGAGAAGAAGTGATAGTCCGAGCCGCAGATGCCCACCGCCTCGGGGTGGACGAGCACCTGTCCGGGGCCGGGCTCGCCCGGCTCCGGGCGGTCGATTACCGCCATGACGCCGACGCGCTCGGTGACCGCGGCGCGCATCCTCCTCACGCCCCCCAGACCTCGGCCGCCGTCTCCACCACAAGCTCCAGCTTGGCCTTCTGCTCGTCGGAGGTGAGGGCGTTGCCCTCCAGCGTTGAGGAGAACCCGCACTGGGGCGAGAGGCAGAGCTGGTCCAGCGGGATGTGGCGAGACGCTTGATCGATGCGGCGGCGCAGGTCGTCCTTGCTCTCCAGCTCCGGCCGCTTGCTGGTGACGAGCCCCAGCACGACCATCTTTCCGGGCGGCACGAATCGCAACGGCTCAAAGCCGCCGGACCGCTCGTCGTCGTACTCCAGGAAGAAGCCGTCGACGTCGAGCTGGCCGAACAGCGTCTCGGCGACGTACTCGTAGCCGCCCTCGGCCGCCCACGAGGAGCGGAAGTTGCCGCGGCACAGGTGGGTGGTGATGGCGAGGCCCTCGGGACGGCCGGCGAGCGCGTTGTTGATGTTGCGCACGTAGGTCTCGTGCAGATGGGCGGTGTCCTCACCGCGATCGGACAGATATGCCCGCTGGGCCGGGTCGTTGAGGTAGGCCAGGCTCGTGTCGTCGAGCTGGAGGTACTGGCAGCCGAGGTCGGCGACGGCGGCGATCTGCTTGGCGTACGCGGCCTGCAGGTCGGCCCAGAACGGCTCGATGTCCGGGTACACATCAGGGTTCAGCGCGGCGCGCCCGCTGCGGTAGTGGACCATGTTGGGCGACGGGATGGTCAGCTTGGGAGTGACCCCGTCGCCGGCGACGCCCTGGAGGAAGCGGAAGTCCTCCTCGAAGATCGTGCGGTCCAGCCCGACCTTCGCGTTGACCGCGATGGCGGCCGGCTTGAAGTCGACCGTGCCGTCCGCGTTGCGGAAGTGGACCTCGATGTCGCCCTGGATCTTGTCGATGCCGTCCAGCTGGTAGATGAAGTCCATGTGCCAGGACCCGCGGCGCAGCTCTCCGTCGGTCGCGGACTGCAGCCCGACGTCGCGCTGCATCTGGACGAGCTTGGTGATCTCCTCGTCCTCGATCGTGCGCAGCTCGGCGGCGGTGATGCTGCCCTTGGCCAGGTCCTCGCGGGCGTCGAGCAGGCGCCGGGGGCGCAGGAGGGTGCCGACGTGGTCGGCGCGGAACGTCGGCGTGGTCCGCCGGCCGCCGCGCACTGAGGTGTCTGCGGTGTGCGCCATTCCCTACCTCCTGTTGACGTTGATCTCGACCCGTACGCCGTCGGGGTCGTGCACGAAGAACTGGCGCGGTCCGCCGCCCGGCACCTCGTTGAGCACGGCCGCCACGCCGGCGCGCTGCAGGCGTTCGCTC
>JBAQGP010000571.1:0-5032 GCA_049287845.1 Solirubrobacteraceae bacterium
GAGCGACCGCTGCCGGCCAGCCGCCGCTCACGGCTCCAGAGCAGGAGTCAGTTCGGCGGTCTGGACTACGCCATCTACCTGGGCCGCAAACAGACTCCGCAGGCGCTCCTCGTCACCGACCGCACCCATCTGCCGCTCCCGTTCCCGGTCTCTGCGCAGACCGTCCCATACGGCAACAACGCGCTCACGCTGGTGATGTCGTCCCGGGTGGCGCTGGCCGGCTCGCTGCCCAAGAATCTGCCGTGGATCAGTGCCGTGCTCGGCTCGGTGCTCGCGATCGCGGCGGCGTTGATGACGCTGGGCCTCACCCAGCGCCGCCGCGGCGCCGAGGAGCTCGCCGGGCGCCTGGAGGTGACCGCCAACGAGAACGAGCGCCTCTACGCCGAGCAGCGGGGTATCGCCCAGACGCTGCAGCATGCGCTGCTGCCCGACACCCTCCCACAGATCCCGGGCATCCAGACCAGCGCCCGCTACGAGGCCGGCGAGGAGGGCGTCGACATCGGCGGTGATTGGTACGACGTCATCGACCTCGACGGCCGGCGGCTGCTCCTCGTGGTCGGTGATGTCTCCGGCAGAGGGTTACGGGCGGCGACCACGATGGCGGAGCTCCGGTACGCCATCCGCGCCTACGCGGCGCAGCGCGACGGTCCCGCCGAGATCCTCACCAAGATCAGCCGCTTGGTCGATGTCCAACAGACTGGCCAGCTGGCCACGGTGCTGTGCGCCGTCGTGGACATGCACGAACGCAAACTGAGCGTCACGAGTGCCGGCCACCTGCCGCCGCTGCTGCTCTCCAACGGCGACAGCCGTTATCTGGACGCGGAGGTCGGCGTGCCCATCGGGGTCGAGGCGGGAACCGTGTACCGCTCGACGACCGTGGCCGTCCCGTCCGACGCGACGCTTCTCGCCTTCACCGACGGATTGGTCGAACGGCGCGGGGAGAGCATCGACCAGGGGCTCGACCGGCTGCGCACGGCCGCGACCGGCGATGATGTAGGGCTACCGGAGCTGTTGGCGAGGCTGGTGAGCGAGATGGCGAACGGCCGCTCTGAGGATGACATTGCGATAGTAGGGGTGAGATGGAAGAGTTAGAAGGGCAGCCTGACCAGCTGATCAGCTTCGATGTGGTCGTCGATGGAGATCACCACGCCACCGTCAGCATCGACGGAGAACTCGATATGAGTGGCATCGATCCGCTCGCCGCGCGGGTCGACGAGGTGCTGGTCGGAGGCGTGACCTCGCTGACCGTGGACGTCGGCGGTGTCCGCTTTGCCGACAGTTCCGCGATCGCGCTCTGGGTGCGGTGGGCCAGCGCGGTGGACCAGTTCGAACTGCGCGAGCCACCGCCGCTGCTGCGCCGGGTGATCACTGCCATGGGCCTGGCCGAGAAGCTGGGGGCGACATGAGACGTATGCGGACCTTCCCTGCCATCCCACAATCCGTACACGCGGCGAGGCGGTTTGCCACCGACACGCTGAGCGGCAGCCCCGCCTCGACGTTGGAGGCGGTGGAGCTGATGGTCTCCGAGCTGGCGACCAACTGCATCCGCCACGAGCGGACGAGTTTCCACATCGCGATCCTCGGCTCGACCCAGGAGATCCGCGTTGAGGTCACCGACTCCGGATCCGGCACGCCGACCATGCGCTCCCCGGGCCCCGACGAGCCGAGCGGGCGCGGGCTGCAGATCGTCGACATGCTCTCCGACAGCTGGGGCGTCGAACTCGAGGACCCGTCGGGCAAGACCGTCTGGTTCACGATGCCGGCCACCGTGGCCAGGT
The DNA here is from genome assembly GCA_049287845.1 of Solirubrobacteraceae bacterium. GTDB lineage: Bacteria > Actinomycetota > Thermoleophilia > Solirubrobacterales > Solirubrobacteraceae > Palsa-465. Next base: position 1,779 of record JBAQGP010000571.1, read on the forward strand.
CGCCGGCGTCGGAGGAGATGGGCGCTCGCCATCGGATCGGACAGGACGCGCCAGTCCTCGCCGGCGATCCATCAACCGTCCACCGCGCTGAGAGAACGGCGAACGGACCGACGAGCCAGCACCGGCGCGGCACCGCGCTGTACCGAGCGCGCGGCGGGGCGCACCGCGCCGGTCGGCACAGTCAAGGACGCTCGCGCCGCCGACGATACTGCCAGCACGATGAGTCTGGCTGCCACGCGCGACCTGCAGAGCACTTTGGGCACCTCCGCTGAGGAGGTCGCCAAGCGGATTCTGTTCGTCGACGACAAGCCGGACACGGCCAGGGCCCTCCAGGAGGTGCTGCGCTCGCACGGGGAATCGTGGAAGGTGGAGTACGCATCCGGCGGCGAGGCGGCACTTGCGGCGCTGGCGCAGGATCCGGTCGACGTTCTGATCGCCGAGGAGCAGATCGGTTCCACCGACGGGGTCACGCTGCTCACCCGCGTGCGCGACCAGCACCCCACCACCATCCGCATGATCCTGTCGGCGACGACCAGGCCGGGCCTGGCGACGATCGTGTCGCACCGCCTTCTGTCCAAGCCGTGCAACGTCGACGAGCTCAGCATCTTGATCAGGCGATCGAGCGCCCTGCACGGACGCGCCGGCGAGGTCAGCGCGTTTCGCAGGACGATGGCGACCACCGCCCTGCCATCGCGCCCCGGCGTCTACATGGAGCTCAACCAGGTTCTCTCCGATCCGGACTGGCAGCCCCACCAGGTGTCGGCGGTGCTGGAACGCGACGTGGCCATGAGCGCCAAGGTGCTCCAGCTCGCCAACTCCGCACTGTTCGGCCTCACCTCCACCGTCACCTCGGTGCGCGATGCGGTCATGTACCTCGGCGTCGACACCATCCGGTCACTGGCGCTGGCCGCCGAGGCCTTCGGCAAGGTCGCCCCCCGTGGCAGCGCGGAGTTCTCGCTCGACGACTTCCAGGCTCACGCCATGCTGGTGGCGCGCATCACCGCCTCGATCCTACCCGCGGGCCGCACCCAGCAGGAGGCCGTCACCGCCGCGCTGCTGCACGACATCGGCAAGCTGGTCCTCATCTCGGACGGCGATCGCCGCTGGGCGCAACTCAACGACCAGGCGCGCGACCGCGACGTCCCCGTCCACGTGGTCGAGGCGGAGGCCGATGGGGTCACCCACGCCCAGATCGGCGCGCATCTGCTCTCGCTGTGGGGCCTGCCCGACGGCATCGTCGAGGCTGTGGCCCATCACCACGATCCGTCAGAGGTTGACGGGCTGGCCTTCGACGGCATCGCCGCCGTGCACATCGCCAACGGCCTGGCCAACGAGCTCGTGCCACCCGGGGAGGGTGAGCCGCCGGCGGCGGGGCTTGACCTCGAGCTGCTGGATCGCCTCGGCCTGCGGCCGCGCCTCGATCTCTGGCGCCAGCGGGCCCGGGAGCTGGGCGACGGCGGCGACGGCTCGGGCGCCGCCTCCCGGCGCTAGCGAGGATGGGGCGGCCCGGCACGGGTCCGGGAGCACGCGCAGGCATTTGTGCCGATTGCGCTAAACAGAACCGGGTCTCCTGCCGATTAGTCCATGTAATGCGACGACTGGTAAAGAACCAGGCAGTCCGGGTCGACCTCGATGTCAAGGTCGACTGGGAGGTCAATTGCATCGAGTGCCGCGTCCAGTCCGTTCAGGGACCGGTTGCGACGCTGATCCCGCAGGGCGAGATCCCCGACGAGGTGCAGACGCGGCTGGCGTCGGGCTCGCTGTGCTTCCTGACCTTCGAACACGGTCGCGCTCCGGTCGCACTCCGTGGCGTCGCGCTCAAAGAGGCCGACCGCGTCGAACTCGAATTCGTCGTCGTCGATGGGATCCAGGTGGCCGAACGGCGCAGCGCCGAGCGCACTCCGCTCGTCACCGCGGTCAGGGCGACGCCCGTCGGTGCCGACGGCACGGCCGGCCAGACGGTGTCGACCGTCACCTCCAACCTCAGCATGGGCGGCGCCCTTCTGCTCAAGCGCCCGGGCCTCGGCGAGTTCTCCAAGTGGCAGGTGGAGATCTTCCTGCCCGGTGTGTCCGAGCACGTGCACTGCGAGGCGGTGCTGGCGCGCGAGACCCCGACGCATCTCGGCGTTCGGCTCATCAACGTGCAGGAAGCCGACCACCTGCGCATCGCCGGGATCCTCGCCGGGCGTCAGCGCGCCACTCCGGCGCTGGCCTGAGCCGACTTTCGGCGACCGCCCTTGAACCTCACGTAACGTGAGGACCTACCGTGGCCGTCATGAGCGATGACGAGCCTCTCATCCAGATCGGTGAGCTGGCAGCGGCGGTCGGCCTGACCGTCCGGACCCTGCACCACTACGACGCCATCGGGCTGCTGGTGCCCGCGCAGCGGTCGTACTCGGGACGGCGGCTGTACTCGCCTCGGGAGGTGCGCCGGCTCTACCGGATCGTCGCGCTGCGACGGCTGGGGCTGGGACTGACGGAGATCGGGGCGATGCTCGATGCCAGTCCCGACCTCGCCGAGGCCGTCCGTGGTCATCTGGAGCTGCTCGAGCGCCAGCTCGAGCTCGGCCGGAGGCTGCGCCAGACGCTCACCCGGATCCTGGAGCTGCTCGACGGCGGGCACGACCCCGGCCGGGACGAATTCATCGATGCGATCGGAGTGATGGTCATGAGCGAGAGCTACTACACCGCAGAGCAGCAGGAGCAGCTCGCCGAGCGCCGCAGAGCACTGGGCGAGGAGGGCATGGCGGCCGCCGAGCGTGCCTGGGCGGAGCTGATCGAGGCGGTGCGGGCCGAGCAGGCCGCCGGCACCGACCCATCCGACCGCCGGATGCTCGAGCTCGCGGGCCGCTGGCGCGCGCTGATCGAGCAGTTCACCGGCGGCGATGAGGGCATCCGTCAGTCGCTGGGGCGGATGTACCGCGAGCAGGGGGCACAGACCGCCTCGCGGGGGATGGTCGATCCCGCGCTGATGGAGTACATCGGCCAGGCGCTGGCCGAGCTGAGTTGAGCTGAGCAGCCGTGTCCGGTTTCGGGGTCCGTCATCGTCTATGGGGTGATGGATCTCGAAACCCTCATCCGATCCCACAGCGACGAGCTCACCTCGCGGCTGTCATTCGCGCTCTCCGGAGACCGCCACGCCGCCGAGGACCTCACCCAGGAAGCCTTTGCCCGCGCCTGGCGGAGGCTCCCGGATGGCCTGAGCCCCGAACGTCAACGAGCCTGGCTGAAGCGGACGAGCCACAACCTGGCCG
>JBAQGP010000572.1:0-2554 GCA_049287845.1 Solirubrobacteraceae bacterium
GCCGCGGCCTGCACGAGGCGCCCGATGTCCCGAGCGTCTATGACCCAGGACTGACCCAGGCCCTCACCGACGGCCTGGTGCTCACCATCGAGCCGATCGTGAGCGCTGGGTCAGGCGCGGTGCACCAGGCGCCCGACGGCTGGACCGTGCGCACCGCCGACGGCGCGCTGTCGGCACACGAGGAGCACACGATCGTCATCACCCCGGGCGCCCCGCTCGTCCTCACCGCCTGAAACGGCGCACCGCTCAGTCGGCGACGCCCAGGCCCCAGCCGCCGTCGATGACGATCTCCTGGCCGGTGATGTACTCCGACGCGGGCGCGGCGAGGAAGAGGGCGAGGCCCTTGATGTCGTCGGGCTGCCCCACCCTGTGCATCGGGATGTCCTTGGCGATCGCCGCCTGCACCTCCGGGTTGTGGGCGTGGCCCCCGCCGATGTTCGTGATGAAGAACCCGGGCGCGATCGCGTTGGCAGTGATGCCGTAGGCGGCGAGCTCGAGTGCGATCGTGTGCATCAGGTGCCGGGCGCCCGCCTTGGCGGTCATGTAAGCAGCGCCGATCGCCGGCTCCACCTTCGTCGCCGCCAGCGACGTGGTGACGATGATCCGCCCGAACCCCCGCGGGCGCATGTGGCGGGCCGCCGCCCGCGCCGTGGCGAAGATCCCGTTCAGGTTGATGTCGATGACGCGATTCCAGCGCTCGTCGGTGTAGAGCTCGAGCGCGCCCTCCTCAACGCGCGGGCGCTGGCCACCCGCCCACGCCCCCACGAACCCGACACCGGGATCGATTCCGGCATTGGCAAAGGCGACGTCGAGCCGGCCGTAGGCCTGGGCGGCCTCGTCGATCACCCGATCCAGCGCCGCGTGGTCGGTCACGTCGGCCACCGCGCCGCGCACGTCGAACCCGTCGCCCTCCAGGCGCGACACATGCTCCGTCAGCGCGGTCTCGTCGAGGTCGATCAACGTGACCCGCGCCCCGTGTGATGCGAGCGCCTCTCCGTAGGCCAGGCCCAGCCCGCTGGCGCCGCCGGTCACGATCACGCCGAAGCCGGACACGTCAAAAAGGTCGGAAGGACTCACGCTGGCTGCTCCTCTGGATGGTTGGCCCGCGCGAGCCTATCCGGCCGCGGGTCAGCTCGAGCCCGCGGCGGCGCCGGCCGACTTGGCTGGGGGTCCGCTCGTCCGCAACCCCGCGATCTTGCCCAGCGCGTCGAACCAGAACGGTGCGCCGAGCGAGAGCGCCAGAAAGGTGAGCAGCCAGCCGCCGATGGCGCGGCCCGGGTGCTTGGAGAAGCTCACCCACGCCGGGTCGCCCGGCTGCTTGTCCCATCCGATCGGCAGCCCCAGGCCCTGGACCTGGTTTGCCACCTGCGTGAATGACTCTCCCGGCTTGACCGGCGTGTTCGCGGCGTCCTTCACCAGGGCGGTTCGCAGAGCATCGTCGTTGATGAGGCGATCGGCGATGCTCACCGTGTTCACGTTGAGGCCGACCGCGGCGATCAGCGACAGGACGCAGATGATGATCTGGGTCTTGCGCTTGTACCAGCCCGAGACGCGACTCATCGCGCTGTCAAACCAGTGCTCGATCTCGTCGCGGAGTTCGTCGCGCGTCTTGGCCGCGCCGTTGGCGAGCGACAGCAGCGCACTCTTGGTGCCCGCGGGAATGAGCCCGGATCCCTCAATCGCGGTGCGGACCGCGGCGATGTCGGAGTCTGCGTTGGTCGGGGCGACGACGTTGAGCAGCGCGAGCGCGAAGGTGCGCGACGGGATGTAGGACGGCCCTCGCCGCTTCCTGCGAAAGAGCAGCTTGCTGTCCTTATACGTCGTGCGGATGAGCCCGTGGCCGAGCACCGCGTTGGTCAGCTTGTCCCTTTGCCACCCGGCGGGCGTCGTGGGCTGGATGAGAGCCGCCTCCGGCGTCGCTCCCGCAGTCTTCCCGACGGTGGCCGGCGCACCAGCCGTGCCGCTCGCGCCGTTGTCCTCGAGCAGATTGCGCAGGCCGGCCTCGAGGGTCGCAGAGCGCATGTCCAGAAGTCCCGCGATCGCCTCCTGGACTGCCGAGCAGAGCACGCTGAACAACACGTAGACAAACGCCAGTCCGATCGCGACATCGATCGCCGTATTGCCACTCAGTGACGGCATGACCACCCCCCGAAGCGGTCGCTCTGTCACTCACTGCGTCAGTGAGTGCCCCACCTACGCAGCGCAAGCTACGGCGTCCGCGCCGTCGTTGTCAAGTCGCCGGCCGCGGGTCAGACCGGTGACGCGGCCGCACGCGGGGCCGACAGCCCACCCGCCGAGCCGGGATCGTGCTCCGCGCGTGCCACGGTGCGACGGAGGCCCGGCTGCTGCACCGCCACGATCTCCCGCAGCGCGCCGACGCACTCCCGGTCAAAGGCGTGACCGGCCTCGTCATCGAGCAGCGAGAGGGCCCGTTCGGACGGCCAGGCCTCGCGGTAGACCCGGTCGGCGGTCAGCGCGTCGTACACATCGGCGACGGTGAGGATGCGCACGGCGAGGTCGAGGTCGGCCGCGCAGACGTGGTTGGGATAGCCGT
>JBAQGP010000573.1:0-1586 GCA_049287845.1 Solirubrobacteraceae bacterium
ATCTGCGGCGACGTCGGCTACGGCAAGACCGAGGTGGCGCTGCGCGCCGCCTTCAAGTCCGCCCAGGATGGCAAGCAGGTGATGGTGCTGGCGCCCACGACGATCCTGGCCCAGCAGCACTACGGCACGTTCTCCGAGCGCCTGAAGGACTACCCGGTGACCATCGAGCACGTGTCCCGGTTCCGCTCCGCCGCCGAGCAGAAGGACGCCGTGGCCCGCTTTGCCAAGGGCGAGGTCGACATCCTGATCGGGACTCACCGGCTGCTGTCGCGCGACGTCCGCGCCAAGGACCTGGGTCTGCTCGTCGTCGACGAGGAGCAGCGCTTCGGGGTCAAGCAGAAGGAGCTGCTGCGCCAGCTCAAGCTCCGCGTCGACGTGATCGCCATGAGTGCGACGCCGATCCCACGGACGCTGCAGATGTCGCTGGCGGGCATCCGCGACATCAGCGTGATCGAGACCCCGCCCGAGGGCCGGCGGCCGGTCAAGACCTACGTTGGCGAATACGACGAGGAGCTGGTGCGCCGGGCGCTGTTGCGCGAGCACGAGCGCCACGGCCAGGCGTTCTTCCTGCACAACCGGGTCGAGACGATCGACGAGACCGCGGTCCGGCTGCGGGGCCTGTGCCCGGGCCTGCGTTTCGAGGTCGCCCACGGCCAGATGGACGAGGGCACGCTGGAGAAGCGGATGCTGAGCTTCCTGCGCGGCGACGCCGACGTGCTGGTGTGCACCAGCATCATCGAGTCCGGCATCGACATCCCCCAGGCCAACACCCTGATCGTCGAGCGCTCCGACACCTTCGGGCTGTCGCAGCTGTATCAGATCCGCGGCCGCGTCGGCCGATCCCGGGAGCGTGCCTACGCCTATCTGCTGTATCCCAGCGCGGCGGCGCTCACGCCAGAGGCGGCCCAGCGCCTGTCGGCGCTCAGCGACTACACCGAGCTCGGCGCCGGCTTCAAGATCGCCATGCGCGACCTCGAGCTGCGCGGCGCGGGCAACCTGCTCGGCGACGAGCAGTCCGGCCATGTCGCCGCGCTTGGCTTCGAGCTCTACATGCAGATGCTCGACGAGGCGGTCGCCGCCATGGACGAAGACGCCGCCGTTGACGAGGAATGGGAGCCGGTGCGCCTGGACGTCAACGTCGACGCCTACGTGCCGTCTGACTACGTGCCCTACGAGCAGGCCAAGGTCGACGTCCACCGCCGGATCGCCGGTGCCCGCGAGGTGGCCGATCTGGTGGCGCTGCGCGAGGAGCTCGAGGACCGCTTCGGCGACATTCCCGACCCGCTGCACAACCTCATCGCGCTCCAGCAGGCCCGCATCAAGCTGGGCCAGGCGGGAGCGCGTGCGGTGACCGTGCGCGGCGACCGGCTGGCGGTGACGCCGATCGAGCTGGACTCGGTGCGCGCCAAGAAAATCCGGGCCGAGATCCCCGAGGCCCTGTATGAGTCGGGCAAGTCCCAACTGTCGGTACGGGTGCCCAAAGATCCCGCCCAGCGTTTCCCGGCGATCGTGCGGGCAGCCGACGTGCTGCTCTCCGTCACGCGTGAGGCCGAGGCGGAGGCCGCGGAGGCCGCGGAGGCCGCGGC
>JBAQGP010000574.1:0-2797 GCA_049287845.1 Solirubrobacteraceae bacterium
GGCTCGAGCTCGGCTACTGGCTCCACCCTCACTTCACCGGGCGCGGCCTCGCGACAAGCGCCGCGCGGGTGCTGACCGACGCGTCGCTGAGGCTGCCCGTATCACGCACGTCGAAATTCATCATGACAAAGCGAACGTTGCGAGTGCCGGCGTGCCCAGACGGCTCGGGTTCTGGCTGCTTGGCGAGATCTCGGACGAGATCGAGGCGCCCGCAGAGACGGGGATCGAGTGCCAGTGGCGCATGGATCGCGACCGGTGGGCTTCGCGTGGTACGGGCCCGCCGTCTCGTTGAACGTCGGGACCGGCGAGCAAGACGGTACGAACGCCGATCCACCACGGACGCCGTACGAGCGCCCGCAAGGAAACGTTCATCGGACAGTCGGAGAGGTGGAGTTGTGGGCTTCGCCTCGCAGCGAGCAGCCACCGGACGAGTCTGCCCGTGCGCTACCGCGGGACGAACACGGCTACATCGCGTAGCTTCGCCAGGGTCTCCGCAGACAAGTCTAGGACAAGATCCATGTCCTCCAGCGAGCCGAACTGGCCCTTGATCTGCTCGCGGGTTTCGACGATGCGAGCGGCGCTCGGCGCGTCGATACCGCTGACGGACTCGATGACGAACGCTGGCGCGCTGTTGAGGTCAACCAGGCCGGCGTTAAACGAACCGAGCAGATCAGGCCGGCCAACTCCCAGTTGCCGCGCCTCGGCGGGACGGTCGCTCACGAGCTTTCGAGCGAGACGCTGAGCGGAGAGCCGCCGCTCTGCGGCTTCAAGAGTCGCGTCAGAGAGCTCTGCGCGCCGCGCCTCGTAGCGGCTACGGATCCCGAGTCCGTGCATGGTCCCGCCCAGCATCATCCCCATCGGGATCAAGATGCCAGCGCTGTGCGCGGCCCCTTGTGTGTCGCTGCCAGCCGCAGTGAGTAGTCCCATCGATACGCCGCTCAGCACTCCGTACGCGGTGGCGAAGGCGAACCAGCTCTTCATGCGCGCCCGAGCGCCAACGTAGGCGAACCCAACCCAGGTCAGCCAGCCAAAAGACATCAGCGGGCACAGGACACACCACCAGTTCCGACGGATCCACGCGTCGAAGCTGCGACGCCCGCGGTTGCGCACCCCCGGCGGCACGGTGTTCGCGGGCGGGGGAACTCGCGACGTATCGGTCGACGGGCTGGCCATCCAGGTCATATCGGCCTCGGCGCTGAGCGTCTTGACGGTTGGTAGACGACATCAGTGGCAGCCCGTGGTCCAAAGAGGCACACCGCTCACGCGGCGTGGCCGACCGAGTCTCGCGAGGGAACCCTGAGCGAACGGCTGGGGGCGGGTCGGCTGGCCCCGGATTTGGCGAAAACCGGGAAGCTCCGGCCGTCCGATGACGTCGGCGCCTTCCCTCGTATGAGTGCGAAGCAGGGCGCGCAGCGAGGCCGATCTCAGGATTGCTCGCCCCGGATTCCTCTCGTTGGGAACACACCCACCCGTCTCGCCTCGGTCCGCCACCGCGCCACGGCCGCCGTTACTCGGTTTGCAGGGTCGAGGCCGTCCGCGATCTCGCTGCCCACCCGGCTGGCAGCAGTGCGCCGACGAGGGCGATGGCTAGTCCGGCCAGCGCGAGCGCGACGAGTTCCCCCGCGCCGTACACGTTTTGGAGGCTGGCGGGGACGCCGAGGCCGACGGCGCCGACCATCGCGGAGATCACGTATCGGTGCACGGCGATCCCGGCGGGGACCGCGAGCATGCCCGCCAGTAGGCCCGTGCCGGCGACCGAGCAGAGCACCATCGCGATGGTCTGGCGGGGGGTCATCCCGACCGCCTTGAATACGCCGAGGTCGTGGACGCGCTCGCGGGTGTGGAGCACGACGGTGTTGAGCACTCCGAGCCCAGCGGCGATCGACAGGAGCAACGTGAGCGTTCCGGCCAGGGCGATCGCGATCGCGGCGCCACCGCCACCGTGCTGGTTGGTCGCGACGGCGTAGTTTGACCCGAGCTTCGGGCCGAGCGTCCGATCGTAGGCGGTGGGATCGGTGCCCGGCCGCAGACCGACGTCGTATTGGGCGTTCATTGGGTCGGGGGTCAGGCCCGGGTCGGCGTACGTGAGCGTTCGCCAGTCGGTCAGCATGGTGAGGCCGTCGTGTTGCTTGTAGAACACCTCGCCGACGATCCGGATCGGGATCGCGCGGCCGCCCGCGCCGGTGATGGTGACGGTGTCGCCGACGGTGGCGTGGAGGGCGGTGAGGAGGCGTTTAGGCACGACTGCCTGATCGGGCCCGGTGTACCAGTGACCGCTGGACATCGTGTACCCGAGCCAGGTGGCGTGGCCGAGGAACGCGGTGACCGGGATCGGCTGCACCAGCCCGGATACGCTGACGTATTGGTTATCCTCCTCGAGCACGTAGTGGGCGGTGCCGGGGAGCGAGCTAAGCGCCGGGGGGATCACGCGCTCAGCCTGGGCGGGACTCGGCTGGGCCCGCGCTGGTGGTTTGGGGCCGAAGGGGTCGGGCCCGTTGTAGGAGACCTGCACCTGCTCGGTCTTGGTCAGGTCCAGCTCGGCCATGGCGCGTGTGATCGAGGTGACGAGCCCGACGGCAAACGTCACGGCGGTCACGCCGAGTAGGACCGCCGCGAGCGTCCCGGCCATTCGCGCCGGCCGGGCGAACGATGACGCTAGTCCGATCGTCACCGGTCGGGGCAGCGCCAGCCGGGCGAGCAGCCGGTGCGCCAGATACCCGTGGCCGGTGCGCGGGGCGCGACCCGCGGCCAGGACTTGCGTGGCGCTCAGCCGCCCAGCGCGCAGCGCGGGCAGGAC
>JBAQGP010000575.1:0-1541 GCA_049287845.1 Solirubrobacteraceae bacterium
CGGCTGAGCTGAGCGATCGCCCCGCGTAGGCCGGCGCCACGACGGGGGCGGTGATGGCCGAGGGCTCGGCTACCCGTCCTCGTCCGCCACCGTGCAGGCCTCGCGCACCCGCGGCGAGAAGCGCGCGAACACGCCGGCCAGCGTGTCGAGCTCCCCGGGCCCAAGCGCGTCGAAGAACCGCTCCTGCACCGAGGCGAAGTGCGTCTGCTGGGCCTCGCGCATCAGCGCCAGCCCCACCGCCGTGAGGTGCGCCTCCACGGCCCGGGCGTCCTCGCGGCACGGGATCCGTTCGATCAGCGCCCGCGTTTCGAGCATCACCGCGATCCGCGACACGCGGCTGAGGCTCAGTCCCGACTGCGCCGCCAGCGCCGAGAGCCGCAGACAGCGATCGGGGGCGGCCGCCAGCCGCGCCAGCAGCTCCAGCCCCGAGAGGCTGAGGCCGTAGCGTGACTCGAGCTCGGCGTCGAGAGCCCGGGTGAGCTGCTTGTGGGTCTCCAGCAGGCCGATCCACGCGTCGGCGTGGCGTTGCGACCACTCGGCGACGCCGTTGGTGGACACGCGGTAGGGAGTGGGCGGCGTGGCGGCCATATCGCGCTTTAGTCTAGCGCGTTGCTTGTTAGCGCAAGCAGTTCCCGGGGGGGAAGGCCGTTTGCTGAAGCAGGTCGCGGGTACCCGCCTAGGAGAAGCCCATGTCACCCAGCCCCAACACCGGTCCCCGGCACGAGCCCGAGCGCATCCACGAGCGCGCCGCTGATCCCGCGGAGACCGCCAACCGCCCGCTGGAGCCCAAGTCCTCACAAGCGGACATGCCGGCGCGCGACGAGCCCCAGCCCCCCGACGAGCACGATCCTCACCACGCGCTCAACACCCCCGTCGGCGAGCCGGATCCCGACGCCGACTCCGACCCGTATCGCCCACCCTCGGCCGACGACGACGCGGACCGCGCATCAGGTGTGCGCGGCAGCGGAGAGGGCGCGGAGGGGCGATGAGCGCGGCGGTCACCCGGGGCATCGCCGCATCTCTGCGGTTCTGACTCGTCGCCACCAGGGCTCCGGGATGCTCAGGCACGGTATGCCGCAAGCCTGCAACCGCTGATCGCGCGGCGATGAGGCAATACTAGGGTCATGCGAGCCATCGACCAGACCGGCGGGATGCCGTTCGACAACCCCTACGCGCACGGATTCGCCCGGGTGGCGGCGGCGGTCCCTCACCTGCGTGTGGGCGACCCGCGGTTCAACGGCGCCCGGACCGTGGAGCTGGCCCAGCGCGCCCACGACGATCACGCCGCGCTCGTGATCTTCCCCGAGCTGGGGCTGGCCGCCTACTCCAGCGAGGACCTCTTTCACCAGAGCGCCCTGCTGGACGCCGTCAGCGGCGCCATCCACGAGATCGTCCGGGCCAGCGAGTCGCTGCGCCCCGTGATCGTCGTGGGCGCTCCCGTGCAGGCCGAGGGTGGGCTGTTCAACGCCGCGCTCGTCATCCACCGCGGGCAGATCCTCGGCGCGGTCCCCAAGAGCTTCATCCCCGAGTACCACGAGTAC
>JBAQGP010000576.1:0-11784 GCA_049287845.1 Solirubrobacteraceae bacterium
GACGAGGGGTCTGACATCGCCGACGCCCACGCCGCGGTGGCGGCGGCCGGGCTCGAGGGCGAGGAGCACTCCGACAACGTCCTGGGCACGGCCCGCCTGGCCAGCGGCGACGTCGACGCCGCCCTGGCCGGCAGCGACGCGGTGGTGCGCGGCCGCTTCGAGACGCCGTGGATGTATCAGGGCTATCTGGAGACGCAGACCGCGACCGCGTGGCTGGAGCCCGAGGGGGACCTGGTGGTCCGCAGCTCGACCCAGGCGCCGTTCGCGACCCGGGACTCGCTGGCCAAGCTGTTCGGACTTTCGACCGACCGGGTGCGGGTGCGCAGCGCTCCGCTGGGTGGCGCCTTCGGGGGCAAGATGATGATCATCGAGCCGCTGGCCTGCGCGGCCGTGATGGTGCTCAAGCGGCCGGTGCGCCTCGCGCTCACCCGTAGCGAGGACATCGCCGCCACCAACCCGGCGGGCGCCGAGGTCCTATCGGTCGAGGTCGGGGCCACCGCCGGCGGCCGGCTGACCGGCATTCGGGCCCGGGTGCTCGTCGATCGCGGGTCCACCGACGACTTCGGCGTGGAGTCGATCGCCGCGATGCTCAGCGCCGGTCCCTACCGCTGGCCCGCGCACGAGCTCGTCTCGCTGGGCGTCGCCACCAACCGCGTCACCTTCGGCGCCTACCGCGCACCCGCGGCGGCGCCGGCGGCCTTCGCCGTCGAGTCGCTGATCGACGACCTGGCCCGCCGGCTGAAACTCGACCCACTGGAGCTTCGGTTGCGCAACGTCGCTCGCGAGGGCGACCTGGCGCCCTCGGGCCAGACCTTTCCGGTCTTCGGCGCCGAGGCCTGCCTGGAGCGGGTGCGCGACCACCCGCTGTGGGCGCGTCGGGACGACGTGGGCCCGGGTGAAGGCATCGGGGTCGCCATCGGCTGGTGGCCCGGCGGATATGAGCCGGCGGCCGCGGTGTGCCGCCTCGATGCCGACGGGCGCCTCACGGTCATCACCGGAGCGGCCGACATGACCGGCGTCGAGACCGGGTTCGCGGCGATTGCCGCCGAGGCGTTCGGCGTCGACGCCTCCCGCGTGCGCGTGGTCAATGCCGACACCTCGAGCGCCCCCTACGCGGGGACCAGCGGCGGGAGCAAGGTCACCTACACCGTCGGGAGGGCCGTGGAGCGAGCCGCGCTTCAGGCGCGCGAGCAACTGCTCGAGGTCGCCGCCGACGAGCTCGAGATCTCCCCGCTCGACCTCGAGATCGTCGACGGCGCGATCCAGCCGCTGGGGGTGCCGGCCAAGGCGCTGCCGATCGACGAGCTCGCGCCCAAGATCCTCAGCTTCGGCAGCCGTCACATGCCGGTGGAGGGCCACGGGCGCTCGGCGCAGACGCAGGCGCCCCAGGCCGCCGCGCACCTCTCCCATGTCCGCGTGGATCCAGAGACCGGCGCGGTCACGGTCCTGGCCCATGTCATCGCGCAGGACGTAGGGCGCGCGCTCAACCCGGCGCTGGTGATGGGGCAGATGCAGGGCGGCACCGTGCAGGGTCTCGGCTGGGCACTGCTCGAGGAGCTGGCCCATGACGACCACGGTCAGCTGACCACGGGGACGCTGGTGGACTACGCGATGCCGACCGCGCCGGGCACGCCGGCGATCGAAGCCCAGATCGTCGAGGTGCCCGCTCCGGAGGGTCCCTACGGCGCCAAGGGGGTCGGTGAGGCGCCGATCGTCGGCGTGGCCGCGGCCGTCGCCAACGCCATCGCCGCCGCCACCGGAGGCGTGCGGCTGACTCGACTGCCGATGACGTCGCAACGGGTGTGGCAGGCCGTCGCCGATGGGGGCCCCGGCGCCCCTGCTTGAACAGCCCCGCGTGGTCGTGCCACGATCGTCGTGCGCTGACGGCGGCCTCAGCCCGCGATCCTGAACGTCGCCGGGCCGAGCACCGCGAGCACGCGGATGAACTGCGGGCACATCATGCCCTGCCCGCACTTCGGCCGCTCCACGACCTCCACCCGCGCGCTATAGGTCCCCGGGCACCAGTCGCCGCCCAGCTGGGCCGGCCCCAGGGAGACGGTCGTCTCCTGGCCCGGCGGCAATGCGGGCAGACCCTGCTCATGGACCCCCACGCACCCGGCCTTCTGCGGGCCCATGACGCTCAGCGCGTTGGAGATGTCCTCGCTGCCCGGCGCGCCGGTGCGATACGAGGGCGTGACGGCGAAATGCATGACCGAGTGCGGGGAGCCCACGGCGGGGCTGACCGTGAGACCCGAGGCGCTTCCGGGCGCGCCGGTGGTACCCAAGCCGGTGCTGGTCGTTGTCGTCGACGTCGTCGCAGTTGTCGGGGTGCTCGCGGTGGGCGGCCCGGCGCCGGGGGCGTTTGTGGCGGTGCTGGTGGTGTGTGAGCTCTGGGCGCACCCGGTGAGCCCCGCGCCGCACATGAGGGCCGCGGCGATCACGGCGCCAACCACTCGCTGGCCAGCGGCTGCGCTCCCGGCGATCGCTTGGCGGTGGGTGCGCACGCGGTACCTCATCGGCGTGGCTCCGCGATCAACCGGCCCTGTCCACCAACGCGCGCAGCGTGGCCTTGGCGTCGTGCACCACGGGATCGCCGTGGGCCAGCAGCAGGCGATCGAAGTCGAGCTCCAGCAGGCTGCGATAGGCGCCGCGCAGGCGCTCCTTGGTCTGCTCGGGCTCGTCCATGAGCCAGTCGGGCACGAACGTCAGCCCGTCGACCCCCGGCCAGCGCACGATCCCATCGGCACACGCCAGCGCTCGGTGGCCGGGGATATGCAGCGCGGTCTCGTCCGGGCAGATCGCGCCCACCTCGTGGACGACGATGCCGCCGGGGAGCTCGTCGCCGAACTGAAATGCCGTCACCGGCCCCCGCCCCTCCAGCTCGTGCAGGCCGTTGGCGATGCAATGCACCGCGCAGCCGAAGGTCTCCCGGAGCCGCCACGAGTCGCGATCGTGGTGCCGGTTTGACAGGACGATGTGCCGGGGGACGGACTCGCGCGCGCTGAACCAGTCCGGTCCGTCTAGTGGAAACATAGGATCCAGGAGCACACACTCGTTCTGGAGGTAATACGAGCTCACAGTGCTGCCGATGTGAGGGTGACGGGCCGTCCAGTGCCACAGACCGGGAGCGATTTCCTCCACGATCTGAGGCTACCCCGGATGGAGACGATGGGTTTGACCGTTGATCCGTCAACTAGACTCTGAGCATGGAAACGTTCGCGGAAACAGGACTTGAGGGCGCCGCCCTCGATGCGTGGCGCAGCTACCTGCAGAGCCACGCGTCGATTGTGCGCGTGCTCGATGCCGACCTGGCCGCCGAGCACGGTATGACTACTAGGGACTACGAAGTCCTGCTGTATCTGTCACAGGCCGAGGGCCGTCGCCTGCCGATGTCGGCGCTGGCCGAAAGCACGATGCTCACCCGGTCGGGGATCACCCGACTCGTCGACGGACTGGTGGAGGCGGGACTGTGCGAGCGGGTCGCCTGCCCCAACGATGCCCGCGTCTCCTATGCCCAGCTGACTGACCTGGGCTACGACAAGCTCCGCCAGGCCGGGTGCTCGCACGTGGCCAGCATCCGTCGCCTCTTCCTCGAGCACTTCTCGCCCGGGGAGATCGATCAGCTTGCCACGCTGCTCGGTCGGCTGCCGGGGGCCGGCGTCGGCGGCCACTGCACCGCCGAATAGCACCTCGCCGGAGACGGCGTGGTTGGGCCAGGCGGATGTCCCGACGAAATGCTTGACAGCGCAACCATCTGTGCTATCGTTGGTTGCGCAGTCAACAATTCGTCAACAAAGGAGCACCGCCCAATGTCCGCAACCACATTGACGCAGATCCCCCAGGCCGTCTACAACGTCGACCCGAGCCACTCCAGTGTGGGTTTTGAGGTCAAGCACATGGGGATCGCCACCGTCCGCGGCCGGTTCGGCGCCTTCGAGGGGAACATCGACGCCTCCGGTGACGCCCCCGTCCTTCAGGGCTCGGTCGACGTCGGCACGATCGACACCGGCGACGCCAACCGCGATGGCCACCTGAAGGGCCCTGAGTTCTTCGACGCCGATCAGCAGCCCAAGATCAGCTTTCACTCCACCGCCACCCAGGTGGGCCCCGGCGGCGAGATCACCCTCCAGGGCGAGATCACCATCAAGGGCATCACCAAGCCGATCGCGCTGACCGGCGAAATCGCCGAGAACGGCGAGGACCCGTGGGGCAACGAGCGCATCGGCCTCGAGCTGGCCAGCGCGATCGACCGCCGCGACTTCGATCTCAAGTGGAATCAGACCCTCCCCAACGGCAACCTCCTCGTCGCCAACGAGGTCAAGCTGCTGGTGAGCGTCTCGGCCGTCAAGAGCGCCTAGTCGATGAGGATCCTCGGCATCTCCGGCAGCCTGCGCGCAGCGTCGTACAACACGGCGCTGCTGCGGGCCGCCGCCCAGGTGGCGCCTTCCGGCGTGTCCATCGACATCTACCGGGATCTCGAGCTCCTGCCTCCGTTCAACGAGGACCGTGAGGACGCTCCACCGGCTGAGGTGGAGCGTCTGCGCGCCGAGCTCGAGAGCGCAGATGCCGTTCTGTTCGCGACCCCTGAGTACAACACGACGATCCCAGGGCAGGTCAAGCACGTCATCGACTGGGCCTCCCGGCCGCACGGGCCCGACTCAGCCCTGTGGGGCAAGCCCGCCGCGGTGATCGGTGCCAGCATGACCGACTACGGCGCGATGTGGGCCCAGGATCATCTGCGCAAGGCGCTGGGCATCGCCGGCGCGCGTGTGCTGGACGCCGAGCTGCCCGTCGCCAAGGCCCAGGACCTGTTCTCCGACGAAGGCGAGCTGGCCGACCCCGAGACTCGGGACCGCCTCGCCGAGATCGTGTCCTCCCTGGTCGCCCACCACAGCCGCTTCGCGGTTGCCGCGGCGTAGTCTGGTTGCGGCGGAGCCGATGAGCGCTGCGAACTCCTCCCCCACCTCCTCCACCACCGCGGCGGCGTCAGCGATCGCCGCCGGCACGTCCATGGGCGCAGTGAGCCTGACCGTCTCAGATCTCGCCCGCAGCCGCGCGTTCTATGAGACCGCGCTGGGGCTGACGGTGCGCGAACGCGACGACGGCAGCCTGGCCTTCGGCGTACCGGGCGGAGCCGATCTCGTCCGGCTGCACGGTGACGCGTCGGCGCCTGCGCTGGACCGGCGGGCCACCGGGCTCTATCACCTGGCGATCCTGCTTCCGTCGCGGCTTGACCTGGCGTTCGCGCTGGCCCGGCTGGCGGAGGCCCGCTGGTCGCTGGACGGGGTGGCAGACCATCTCGTCAGCGAGGCGCTGTACCTGTCGGATCCCGACGGCAACGGCATCGAGCTCTACCGTGACCGCCCACGTGAGCAGTGGAGCTACACAGACGGCCAGCTGCAGATGGCGACACTCCCACTCGATGTGCAGGGGCTCGCCGATGAGCTGGCCGGCGCCGACGTCCTCCAGGGCAACGTGCCGACAGGCACCATGATGGGTCACGTGCACCTTCAGGTGGCGGATATCGATCAAGCCGAGGCCTTCTACCACGGGGTGCTCGGCTTTGACGTGACGGCCGCTGGCTATCCGGGCGCCCTCTTCGTCTCCGCCGGCGGTTATCACCATCACCTGGGGCTGAACACCTGGCACAGCGCGGGCGGGCGTCCAGCGGCGCCCGGCGCGGTGGGCCTGCGCGCCTACGAGGTGGTCCTGCCCGACGGTGCCGAGCTTGGCCGCGTGCTCGATCGCGTTCGCGACGCGGGCCTCGAGGCGCAGACCCGCGGCGAGGATTCCGCCGCCGTCCGCGATCCGTCGGGCAACCTCGTCGTGCTGGTCTGTTCCTGAGCGTCGCCCACGCCTCGTGCCCGGCGAGGCCCCCGGTGGGGATCCTCGGAGACCCACTACCCTTCCAGGCCTCGGCGACGTGGCGGAGTGGCTACGCAGCGGCCTGCAAAGCCGTCTACACCGGTTCGATTCCGGTCGTCGCCTTGTCAGAACGCCCCGGCGCCGCCACGTGAAGTGTTGGGCTCGGGTCCGCGCGGGCACAATGTCTACGTGACCTTGGAGAACTCGTACCATCGCGTGCCCCGGGCCGGGCAGACCGTGCTGCGGCCGGCGGAGCCTGAGCAGGCGCCGGCCCACCAGGTCGAGTCCTTCTACCGGCTGAGTGACCCGGCGCTCTCCGAGCTGGGGCTGGAGGAGTTCCTGGACGAGCTGCTGGTCCGCATCCGCGAGGCCCTCGACGTCGACACGGTGGCGATCCTCCTGCACGACGCCGCCACCCACCAGCTCGTGGCTCGCGCCGCCAAGGGCATCGAGGAGGAGGTCGAGCGCGGGGTGCGAATCCCGGTCGGCCAGGGCTTCGCCGGCCGCATCGCCGCCGAGCGTGTGGCGATCTTCATCGCCGACGTGGATCACGCCGACATCCTCAATCCGATCTTGCGCGAGAAGGGGATCCAGTCGCTGCTCGGGATCCCGCTGATCGTCGAGGGCGAGCTGATCGGCGTGCTGCACGTCGGCTCGCTGGTGCCCCGGGAGTTCGGCGAGCGCGACCTGGCGGTGCTCCAGGTCGCCGCTGCCCGCGCCGCCCCCGGCATCGAGCGGGCCCGGCTGTTCTCAGCGCTGGAGCACGAGCATCGGGTCGCCATGGTCCTGCAGCGCAGCCTCCTGCCCAAGCGGCTTCCTGACGTCATCGGCGTGACCACCGCGGCGCGCTACCTGCCCGCCACCGACGAGGTCGGCGGTGACTGGTACGACGTGTTCGAGCTGGCCCGCGGACGGCTGGGCGTGGTGATCGGCGACGTCGTCGGCCACGGTGTGCGTGCTGCGGCATTGATGGGCCAGCTTCGCACCGCTCTGCACGCCTACGCGTTACAGGACCACGGTCCCGCCCGCACGCTGGAGCTGGTCGATCGTTACGTGCAATCGATGCCCGGTTACGCGATGGCCACGGCGGCGTACGCGGTGCTGGAGCCCGACACCGGCGAGGTCCAGATCGCCAGCGCCGGCCATCTCCCACCGGTGGTGATCGGCCGCGGCGGCGGTCGCGTGATCGACATCGTTCCCGCGGCGCCGCTCGGCGCGTTCGCCTACGGCCGCGTGCACGAGCAGGAGCTCCTGCTGGCGCCGGGCGAGACCCTCGTCTTCTACACCGACGGCCTGGTGGAGCGGCCCGGCACCCCGTTGACCGATTCCATCGACGAACTGCTGGCCGTGATCAGGGAGTCCTCCTCGGTCGACGATCTGTGTCATCGGGCGGTCGCCCGCCTGGTCCCGTACGAAGGCCTGCGCGACGACGTCGCCATCGTCGCCATCCAGAGCAGCGAGATCGATGACGAGCTGGACCTGCATCTCTCCGCCGACCCCAAGATCCTGTCGGACATCAGGCTCGTGCTGCGACGGTGGCTCCGTCACCACGGCGCCGACGACGCACAGACGCTGGAGATCACGCTGGCGGTCAGCGAGGCATGCACCAACGCCATCGAGCACGCCTACTCTCCAGGGCCGGCCGAGTTCGCGTTGCGCGCCACGGCGCACGAGGGGCGGGTGACCGTCGTCGTGACCGACGCCGGGCGCTGGCGCGCGCCCCGTGGGCAGGATCGCGGCCGCGGCCTGACGATCATCCGCGCTGCGATGGACGACGTCGAGGTCAACTCGTCTGAGATGGGAACGGAGGTCGTGATGCACCGGAGGATCTCGCCGTGAAGCTGGCCGATGTCAGCTTTTCCGATCACGCGCGGGTGGTGGTCGCCCGGCTCACGGGCGAGATCGACCTCTCCAACGCTAACGGCATCGAACGCGCGATCGCGGAGGCCACGCCCAACCACGCGCTCGCGCTGATCCTCGACGTCAGCGCACTCGATTACCTGGACAGCGCGGGCATCCATCTCGTCTACAAGCTGCGCGAGCAGCTGCGGGCGCGCGGGCAGGCGCTGCGGCTCGTCATCCCGGCTGACTCCCCGGCCAACGACGCGCTGCGCCTGGCCGGCGTGTCGCGCAACGTCGACGTCGCCGCGTCCCTGGATGCGGCGCTAGAGGAATTCTCGCCGGACGCCTCGCCCGCCGAGGTCCCCGATGCGGGTGGCGTCTGAGCCGGGGCGACGGCCGGGGCCGTGACGAGCGTGTCGGCACTCCAGGCGCCCGATCTTCCTGACCTGGAGGACGTATCCCTGGCCGCTGACACCCGGGCCATCGATCTGTCGGGCGCGCTGGTGGCCGGCGCGGGGGCCACGGTGCGCGCCGAGCAGGTCCGGGTGCGAGAGTCCGAGCTGCGCGGCTTGACGCTCGAGCCTGGCAACGTCCCCGGCCTGACCCTGGCGGACGTGATCGTGCGGGAGTGCGCGATCT
Source organism: Solirubrobacteraceae bacterium (assembly GCA_049287845.1). Taxonomy (GTDB): domain Bacteria; phylum Actinomycetota; class Thermoleophilia; order Solirubrobacterales; family Solirubrobacteraceae; genus Palsa-465. The sequence continues at coordinate 8,347 of JBAQGP010000576.1, forward strand.
CCAATGTGGATGGACGCGAGGGCCGGCTGACCCGCGTGGAGGTGTACCGATCCCAGCTCGTCGGCTTCGGCCTTCAGCGCGGCGATGTCCGGGACCTGCGCGTGGTTGACTCCTCGCTCCAGCTGGCCTCGTTTGCCTCGGCCACGCTGCGCAACGTGGTCTTCGAGCGGGTCAATCTGACCGAGGCCTCGTTCATGCATGCACGCCTGGAATCGGTGGCGTTCGTGGACTGCCGACTCGAGGGCACCGACTTCCGTCACGCCAAGCTGGCCGGGTGCGCCGTCCGCGGGACTTCACTGGACGGAGTGCTGGGGGTCGAGTCGATGCGCGGCCTGCGGATGCCGTGGCCCGACGTCCTGGGCTCCGCCGCCGCCCTGGCGGCGGCGCTCGGCATCGACGTCGAACCCGGCTGACGCAGCACGCGGTGGCGCTCCCGGGCCCGCAGGCCCAAGAAGCGCCGACCATCGCGCGTCGCCTCCCGTCACCTGGATCGGAGCCTCACCTGCGTAATTCCCCGGAGCAGTGGCGGCCTAAACCCGGGTGCCGCGGATCTCACGGCGCGTCCGCGGGCCCACGGCGGGTTATACTCGGCCACCTCGCGGCTGTAGCTCAGTTGGCTAGAGCGTCTGCTTGCCATGCAGAAGGTCGAGGGTTCGAGTCCCTTCAGCCGCTCTCTCAGAAAGCCCCGCTCATCCGGGGTTTTTTGTTGGCCGAGGACGGCTCGAACAAGCGAATGTCGAGCGGCGCTACCACTCGGCGCTACCACACGGAGCTTTGGGCTCGACCATCCGTTGAGGGGGCTCGAGCGGCCGGCGGAGATGACCGATGCGGTTCGCATCAGCGCGACCCGTCCGACAACAGCAGCTGCGCTTGCGCCGGCCCGAGCAATGCCGGGTCTGCTCGATCGAGCTTCCCGGCGGGCACCATGGCGATCTGGAACCCGGCAGCGAGAATCGTGACGTGCCTGGGTGCAACGCCCCTGAGGTCGCGACCGACGTCAGCACTCCAATCGATCCAGACGTGGCCGGCGCGAGCGCGCTGCGCAAGCACCGACGCTTGCACGACGCCCGTCCGCCCCGCCCTCGGCACCGGCGTGAAGGGCAAGATCTCGCGATCCTGTACTGCACGGGGATCGGTTTGTCGTTTGCCGATCGCTGGCTCGCCCTCGCCGTGTACGTCGGCGTGGCGCTGATGTGGTTGGTGCCCGACCGGCGCGCCGAACGCCAGGTGAGCACTGTTCCCGCCAAGCCAGGGAGCCGAGGTAATAGCTATGCGCGGACGGGCCAGGCCGAGCCCTCGTGGCGCATCGCCGCGGTGCTCAACGCTGCGCAACCTTGACGTTGTGCGCGTTCAGGAGGTGTAGGTGAACTCGTCGTCGTGACGTGCGCCTGAGACGAGCCCGTCCACGATGACGGTCACGGTTACGCGGCCCTTGGCGTGCGCAGGGAGGCGGGCGGTGCAGGTGGTGTTCGAGCGGCAGCGGACTCGCGGAGCGGTGAGGCGCCCGAAGCGGATGATCGTGCGCCCGCGGGCAGTGGCAAAGCCATTGCCGCTGACCGTCACCCGCGTGCCCCCCCGGCGAGGGCCGTGCGCGGGCGAGACCGCTGTGACGGTCGGGGCGCGGCGGACGGCGAGCGTGAGGCGGCGGCGCAGCGCCCGGAGCTTTCTGACCGCGTTGGGGAGTTGCACCGTGAAGGAAGAGGACCCGGGCTGACGCGGAATTCCCGTGATGCGCCCGTTGCCGGCCAGGCGCAGCCCGCTCGGCAGGCGGCCATGGACGATCCGCCAGCTGGCCCGCGGGCCGGCGAGCACGGCGAACACGCGGGACGTGTAGCGTTGTCCCAAGGCGGCCGCGGGTAGCGACCGGGTGACGATCTGTGTGGGCGGCGCGACGGCCAGCGCGCGCGGCGAGCGCAGCCCGGTCGCCGTTCCCGTGAGAATCGCGTAGGGCGCGACCGTGTTCGGCAGGTACTCGTTGACCCCGCCGAACTCGTTGGCCACGTAGAGGTCATCGCCGGCATCGACGTCGAGACCCTCGGGATTGTTCAGCTGTGCCGGATCGCCGAGGATGCGCCAGGCCGGGGATGCGTCGCCGTATGGCTGGGCGTTGGCGTACTCGGTCACCGACTGCCCGTACAGGTTTGACACCAACAGGCGGCCCTGGCTGTTTTGCGCCAACCCGACGGGCGAGGTGAGCAGCGTGCTTGGCCCGGTGATCTTCTGCAGCGGCGCCACGTCACCGGTGGCGTTGGGCGCGAACTCGAAGAGGCTGTTGTTGGACACGTCGCTGACCCACAGGTATCCGTTGGCGTCGATCGTCACTCCTGAGGGTTGATGCAGGCCTGTGAGCAAGCCGCCGATCGTCTGGGAGGGGACCTCGTTGCCATTGGCCGCTGCCGGAAACACCGTGACGGTCCCCGCTGCCGCGTTGGCGACATACAGGCGCCCGGCGCCATCAAGCGCCAGGCCATCGGGCAGGGCCAAGCCGGTGAACGGGCCGGAGATCACCCGCGTCGGGGCGGCGTTGCCGCTTGCGCCTGCCGCGTAGTAGTTGATGGACGCGGTGTTGCCGTTGGCGACATAGAGGCCGCCGGTGGGGTCCAGAACGAGAGCATCGGGACCGTTGAGCGCAGACACCGAGCCTCCGAGCGTGAGCGTGGGCGCGGCATTCCCGCTGGCCCCCAACGCGAACGCGCGCAGCACGCTGTTGGTCGCATCGGAGACCCAGACCCCGGCGCGCGGGCTGGGGTTGATCGTGACCGCGTAGGCGCGGCTGGTCGACTGTCCGGCGGAATCGCTGGCCGACACTGCGAAGCTGAAGCGCCCCGCCGTTTGCGGGGTGCCGACCAGCGCACCCGTCTGCGCCAGCGACAGGCCGGTGGGCAGCGTGCCCGAGCTGACTGACCATGTCACGGCTCCCGTCCCGGCGATCGCATCGAGCCGCCCCGGATACGGGAGCCCCACCGTGCCCGCCGGCAGAGACGGCTCAGCGATCGTGAACCTGCTCCACAGCCACCCGTCGTCGAGCAGGTTCCCGTTCGGGTCGACGCCGCCGAACACGAGCAGCTGATCGGTGGCCACGTCATATCCGGCCACCGCCCCGGCACGAGGGGCAAGCGCCTGGGCCGGCATCTGCCTCGTCCAGGTCGATCCCGACCACGTCCAGACGTCGTTGACCGCCTGACCCGTCGCGGCAAACTCGCCACCAGCAAGCAGCATCTGGCCTGTCGTGGGGTCGAACGTCAAAGTGGCGGTTTCTCGCGCAAGCGGACTGGTCGTCGGATGCTGCTGGACCCAGTTCGTGCCGGTCCACACCCACGTGTCGTTGTTGTCGGCCTGGCTCTGCAGCTGCCCGCCGCCGAACATGAGCAGCTGGGAGGTCGCGGGGTCCCATGCCATCGAAGCGCCCGCTCGCGCGATTGGCACCGTCGCCGGGTG